>JBQCHB010000530.1:0-7486 GCA_051955075.1 Flavisolibacter sp. | reverse complement strand
CAAAAGCATTGGAAAGGAAAAGCTGTTTGATTTTTATATTGGCGGCGAAAACCTGACGAATTATTTTCAAAACAATGCCATCATTGCAGCGGGCGAGTCTTTTGGTAGTTACTTTGACGCTTCTATGATTTGGGGACCTGTAAGCGGAAGATTAATTTATGGTGGGTTTAGATTTACGATCAGGTAATAGCAGTTTGAAATATTCAGGGCAATATTTTCAGACTGTTTTATCCTTTTATCCTAATTGATTTCAATTAATAGCTGCTGCATTTGCTCCTATTTCGCGTTGTAAAACACGACGGAATTCATATTAAAATGCAGTAGCTATTAACTATAGAAGTCTTATCAAAGCATTGGCTGAAAGTGACGGAAAAATTCTAAGGTCTTTTTTTAAAAATTTTGCAAAGCAATACAAGGTTGAAAAACTAAGACCAAAAAAGAGAGTGTAGCCCGGACAGGAATCGAACCTGTATCTAAAGTTTAGGAAACTTCTATTCTATCCATTGAACTACCGGGCCAAGGGCCACAAAAATAAAGGATACATGGCTTATAGCACAAAACAATTCACCTAAAAACTTACATCTAGTAGCTCAATCAGTTTTATGAAAAAATTCATTTGCCTGTCTGTTGGAGTATTATCCTTTTTATTTTATAGTCATGCACAAAAGCCTGTGCTCAACCACATTGCTCTTTATGTAAACGACCTTCAAAAAAGTACAGCTTTTTACAAAGATGTTATCGGGCTAGATACGATACCTGAACCTTTTCATGATGGCCGGCATACCTGGCTTGCTATTGGAAATAAAATGGCCTTGCACCTTATAGCCGGAGCTGCCATTATAACCACCCACGACAAAGACAGCCACCTTTGCTTCA
Organism: Flavisolibacter sp.; assembly: GCA_051955075.1. Taxonomy (GTDB): domain Bacteria; phylum Bacteroidota; class Bacteroidia; order Chitinophagales; family Chitinophagaceae; genus Flavisolibacter. The sequence continues at coordinate 6,610 of JBQCHB010000530.1, read as the reverse complement.
GCATTCCTTCAGTAGATGCTTTTATTCCACGTCTTACCCAAAATAGCATTACTTACGAAGACTGGCCCGGCAAGCCGCAATCCATAACCTTAAGAGTTGATGGCGTAAAGCAAATTTATTTTAAAGACCCCGACGGCTACTGGATCGAGATCAACGATGCAAGGCAGTAAAATAAGCTGACAATAAACAGCGGCGCTTTTAACAATTCCAATTTTTGCACCTTACGCCTTGTACCGCTAACCTTAGTCCTTGTTCTTCATACCTTCTGCCTTGAACCTCTTATCTTTGCAGGCCTTGAATTGTCGACTATGAAGTTTTACAACCTACTGATAAAATATCGCCTCTACATTGGCCTGGTCATGATCATTGCAGGCATTGCCATGAATCTTACCATCAGCGGCTTTTGGCCTGTGTTCCCTTTATATCTTATTGGCTTGATTTTGATCGCCGGCCATTTCTTCTTCGGCCCTTTGCGTTTAATACAAGAACACATGGAAAGCGGCAATATGGAAGAAGCCGAGAAGGTGATCAATTCTATTAAATTTCCTAACCTGCTGTACAAGCCCATCCGCTCTGTTTACTACACACTGAAAGGCAACCTTGCCATGATGAAACAGGACTTTGACACGGCGGAAAAAAATATGAAAAAAGGCCTCGATCTTGGCATGCCCATGAAAGAAGCCGAAGGTGCCAGCATGTTGCAAATGGGAATGCTGGCTATGCAAAAAAATGATTTGAGACAGGCAGAAAGTTACATCCGCCAGGCGCTGCGTAAAGGCCTGCCCGACAAGGAAAACAACGCGGCTGCCTATCTTCAAATGTGCAGCCTGATGATGAACAAGAGGGAGTTTCGTGCTGCAAAAGATTTTTTCCGTAAAGCAAAAGCATTAAAGCCCACTACACCGCAGATCGTTGATCAGATCAAACAAATAGAAAAATACATTTCAAGAATACCCGGATAAGTGACGATAGAAATGAAATTTTTTGAATCCCGTTTTTTAAGCGGGATTTTTATTTGGCATCCAACTGTCGAACCTCGATCATCATACCTTGCACCGACAGCAATCGGTGCACTCTTGTACGTCCGGTAATGCTTTCAGCATGCTGCAACATTCTTCTTATCTTTCAATATTCCAAAACCTCAACTAAGAAAAAAACATGAACATTGATGCTATCATTTTTGATTTGGGCGGCGTGTTAATTGACTGGAATCCCGATTATGTTTTTGACGGTCTACTTGACGCAGAAAAAAAGAAATACTTTTTCGAACATATCTGCACATCCGACTGGAACGAAGAACAAGATGCAGGCCGTTCCATAAAAGACGCCACAGAAATGCTGGTGGCAAAGCATCCTGATTGGAAAGAATACATTGAAGCCTATTATGGCCGCTGGCAGCAAATGCTGGGTGGACCCATACACGACACTGTAGAAATTTTCAGGGAATTAAAACAAAGTGGTAAGTACAAACTTTACGCACTTACCAACTGGAGCGCAGAACTGTTTCCCATTGCTTTAGAGCTTTACGAATTTTTACATTGGTTTGATGGCCGTGTAGTAAGTGGTGAAGAAAAGATGCGAAAGCCTTTTCCGGAGTTTTACCAGTTGATCTTAGACCGGTTCAACTTAACACCGGAGGAAACATTGTTTATTGACGATAACCTGCGCAATGTGCAGGCCGCAAAAGATATGGGCATTCAGTGTATCCGCTTTGAAACTGCCGCACAGTTGAAAACAGAATTAAAAAGGCAAGACATTTTGTAATCTAAAAACGAGTTTTTTTTTACTAAAAAAACGCATGATTACAACTGAAACTAACACACCCGAAACAGAACAACATCTTTTACCGAACAAGATGTATTTAATTACGTTGACGCATCTGCCGGCCAGCGGTTCCTAAACTATTTGATTGACGCTTTGGTAATGCAATATGGTTTGGGTTTTTTATCTGGTTACTTACTGGCCCGCCTTGTAGTAGCCATTTCTCCGGAAGCAGCGTATGACCTTTTTGTTGCAAGAAGCGGAAGTTTTGATGTACTTGCTTCTTATTACTTACTCTCAATTTTTAATTATCTTATTTATTATACTTTTTGCGAAAAACTATTTAAAGGATATACCTTGGGTAAACTGATAACAGGCACAAGGGCTATCAGGGAAGATGGCCAGGAATTGAGCTTTAAAGACGCTTTTTTAAGAAGTCTTTCCCGCTTAGTGCCATTTGAACCTTTTAGCATTTGGGGCGGCAATGGCATATGGCACGATAGCTGGACAAAAACAATGGTTATCAAATCCAGATAATAAAAAAGCTCAGTATTAACTGAGCTTTTTTATTTTATTCCAACGCCGGCCTTAACCAACGCTCCGCTTCATCAACGCTCATGTTCTTACGTTTGGCATAGTCTTCCAGCTGGTCTCTTCCAATTTTACCCAGACCAAAATAATGGCTTTGCGGATGCGCAAAGTACCAACCACACACTGATGCCGGTGGATCCATGGCCAGGCTTTCGGTTAACTCAATGCCGATGTTTTCTGTAACATTCAATAACGAAAACAGTTTCCATTTTTCAGTATGATCGGGACAGGCAGGATAACCCGGCGCCGGGCGAATACCCTTGTATTGTTCCTTAATTAATTGTTCGTTTGTAAGGGTTTCATTTTTTTCGTAGCCCCAGTGTTCTTTGCGCACCTGCGCATGCAGGCATTCGGCAAATGCTTCTACAAAGCGGTCTGCTAGTATTTGCACCAATATCTTATTATACTCGTCATTTTCTGCTATGAAGCGATCAATATGTGCTCTTGCGCCCTTAATGGTAACAGCAAAGGCGCCCATGTAATCTTCAGTAGTGAGTGGTGAGTGAATCGTTTCCGGCATGATAAAATCAGCAAGCGAAAAACTTGGCTGTCCGGCTGCTTTTTTATTTTGCTGGCGAAGTGATTCCAGGTGTACCTCCCCATTTTCTGTTTGTAAAATAATTGTATCCCTGTTATTTGAATTAGCTTGCCAAAAACCAATGACACCATCGGCGCTGAACCATTTTGCTGCAATGATTTTTTCAACCATTTTTTGGGCATCGTTGTACAAGCGTGTTGCTTCTGTTCCAAATACTTTATCGGTCAACACATCAGGAAAACGGCCCGGCATTTCCCAACCAATAAAGAAAGGCCCCCAGTCAATGTATTCTGCAATAGTGGACAGATTGAAATCTTTGAAAACTTTTACGCCATCAACAGCAGGCTTCGTTGGCTGGTAGTTATTCCAATCAAAAGTTTCTTTAAGCAGTATTGCCTCTTCATAAGGAATTAAAACCTTTTGTTTTTGTTTATTCAAAAATTGTTTTCGAACGTTGGCGTACTCAGTTTCGGTTTGCTGCAAAAAATTTGCTTTACCCTCTTTATTCAACAGGTTACCTACAACCGATACACTTCTTGATGCATCCAGCACATGCACCACACCCTTATCATATTCGGGTGCAATGCGTACAGCGGTATGCGTACGCGATGTGGTGGCTCCTCCAATAAGCAATGGCAGCGTCATCTCTCTGCGCTTCATTTCTCTCGCCACGTGAACCATTTCGTCTAACGAAGGCGTTATTAATCCGCTTAATCCAATAAGATCAACGTTCTCTTTTATTGCCGTTTCCAAAATTTTATCGGCAGGCACCATCACACCCAAATCAATGACTTCATAACCATTACAACCCAGCACCACGCCTACAATGTTTTTTCCAATGTCATGTACATCGCCTTTTACGGTTGCCATCAAAACTTTTGCGGCACCCGATGGTGAAATTTCTCCCCTGGCAGCTTTTTCCTCTTTTTCTTTTTCGATGTACGGCGTTAGAATAGCCACCGATTTTTTCATCACCCTGGCACTTTTTACCACTTGCGGCAAAAACATCTTGCCGCTTCCAAACAGATCGCCTACCACATCCATGCCGGCCATTAGCGGCCCTTCAATAACATCTAAAGGTTTTGGGTATTTTAATCTTGCTTCTTCTGTGTCTATGTCAATATAATCTGTAATACCGTTTACCAATGCATGTTTCAGACGTTCTTCTACCGAATGTGTTCGCCAGGTTTCATCTTTCTTTTCTCCCTCCTTACCTTTTGCTTTTATGGTTTCTGCAAATGTTACCAGGCGTTCGGTAGCATCAGGTCTTCTATTTTGAACTACATCTTCGCACAGCTCTCTTAGTTGTGGTTCTATTTCATCGTACACCACCAATTGCCCTGCATTGACAATGCCCATATCCATGCCGGCTTTAATGGCATGATAGAGAAACACAGCATGAATGGCTTCGCGTACATGATCATTACCACGGAAGGAAAACGAAACGTTGCTTACGCCGCCACTCACTTTTACTAATGGCATTTTTTGTTTGATGATGCGGGTAGCTTCAATAAAATCTACAGCGTAATTGTTATGTTCTTCAATGCCTGTGGCAATAGCAAAAATATTAGGATCAAAAATGATGTCCTGCGGTTCAAAACCTACTTCTTTGGTCAATATTCTATAAGCTTTTTCACAAATGCTCACTCTTCTTTCCAATGTATCTGCCTGCCCTTTCTCATCAAAGGCCATCACTACCACGGCAGCACCATAAGCCTGGCAAATAAATGCTTGTTCTATAAATTTATCAACCCCTTCTTTCATAGAAATAGAGTTGACAATACATTTACCCTGCACGCATTTTAATCCCGCTTCAATGATTTCAAACTTCGAAGAATCAATCATGATGGGAATTTTGGCAATGTCCGGTTCTGCCTGCAAAAGGTTTAGAAAAGTGGTCATGGCCTTTACACCATCCAGCAAGGCATCGTCCATATTTACATCTAACACCTGTGCACCGTTTTCTACTTGTTGGCGAGCCACGGATAATGCTTCTTCGTATTTATTTTCACGCACCAGCCGTGCAAATTTTTTGGAGCCGGTAACGTTGGTACGTTCACCAACATTTACAAAATTTGATTCGGGACGAATCGTTAATGGCTCAAGGCCGGAAAGTTTTAAGTACGGTTTGATAACAGTTTGTTCGCTCATTATGCAACTAAAGTTTCTTCTACAATTGGTAATTTTCTTGGTTGAATATTTTTCACATGCTCCGCAATGTGACGGATATGATCCGGTGTGGTGCCACAACATCCACCAACAATATTTACAAAGCCTGCGGCAGCCCATTCTTCAATAAAATGCGCCGTGTCTTCAGGATGTTCGTCGTATTCACCCATGGCGTTGGGCAAACCGGCATTGGGATAAGCCGAAGTATAACACTCGGACAACTGGCTTAATTCTTCAATATGCGGCCGCATTTCCTGGGCGCCTAATGCACAATTCAATCCAACGCTTAAGGGTCGTGCATGACGAATAGAAGCGTAAAAAGCCTCCAGCGTTTGTCCGCTCAGTGTTCTTCCGCTGGCGTCTGTAATGGTGCCGCTGATCATGATAGGGAGCTCCGGCTTCTTCACATCCCTAAAATATTTTTTGATAGCAAAGATGGCCGCCTTGGCGTTGAGCGTATCGAAAATGGTTTCGATCAATAAGAGGTCAACACCGCCATCTGCCAAACCTTTTACCTGCTCGTAGTAGGCATCTACAGCTTCATCAAAAGTTAAGGCACGATAACCGGGATTATTGACATCTGGTGAAAGTGATAATGTTTTATTCAACGGGCCGATAGCGCCTGCCACAAATTTTTGCTCGCCAGATCCTACTAATGCGCAGGCTTCTTTAGCAATTTTTGCGGCGGCCACATTCATCTCGTAAGCTAAACTTTCCATGCCGTAATCGGCCAGCGAAATTTTTTGTGCATTGAAAGTGTTGGTCTCAATAATATCTGCGCCGGCTTCCAGATAATGTCCATGAATTTCGCGGATGATGTGTGGCTGAGTGAGGCACAATAAATCGTTATTGCCTTTTACATCGGAAGGCCAGTCCTTAAAGCGTTCGCCACGATAGTCTGCTTCGGATAATTTATAGCGCTGTATCATGGTGCCCATGGCGCCGTCAATAATTAAAATGCGATGATTCAGTAATTCACGAATGTCTGTCATAGTAGTATTTTTTTTCGTGAGACGTGAAATGTCAAACTTGAGACGAAGGTGAATAGTGTTCTAACCCCTGAAGAGTGCGACGCAACAGAAGCTTAATAGTGATCCTGTTGCCTGCTACATCATCTGTCACCAATTCAGGATAAATTCCGATACTAATAAACGAGGAAAACTATGAGAGAGTTTCTACGTTTATTAGTTCTGTTTCCTTCGCTATGCTCAGGATGAGGCCGAACAATAAACAAATCCGCCTGTGCGGCAAAGGTAGCCAGAGATTGCGAAGATGAAAAATTGATTTCGCATATTTTAGTGGCGGCTTACCTACTGCTTACATAACTATCAATAGGCAGGCGGTTTTGAAGGCTTCGTGCCAGCGTCATTTCGTCGGCATATTCCAGCTCGCCACCAAAAGAAATGCCTCTTGCTATGGTAGTTACTTTAGTGTTTGAAGGAAGTTTCTTTTGAATGTAGTAGATAGTTGTATCGCCCTGTATGGTGGGGCTCAATGCAAAAATTATTTCTGCCGTCTCCTCTTTTTGTACACGATGTATCAGCGTTTCAA
>JBQCHB010000529.1:0-13572 GCA_051955075.1 Flavisolibacter sp. | reverse complement strand
TATCACCGGCTTAAGCATGGGTGGCCACGGCGGTTTATTTTTAGGCTTTCGGCATGCTGATTTTTTTGGCGCCTGCGGCAGCATGAGCGGCGGCGTGGACCTGAGGCCCTTTCCCAAAAAATGGAACATCAGCCAACGAATTGGAGATTCGAGTTCTTATCCTGAGAACTGGAAAAATTATTCTGTAAACACTATTGTTGAACAAAAACCGACCGATTCACTGGCTATTATATTTGATTGCGGAACAGAAGATTTTTTTTACAAGGTCAATCACTCGCTTCACGAAAAAATGCTGCAATTAAAAATTCCGCATGATTATATTGAACGGCCCGGAAAACACGACTGGAACTATTGGGCCAATGCTGTGCAGTACCAATTGTTATATTTCAGAAATTATTTTGATAAAAAGTTGAAGAAAAGTTGAAAGGTTTAATTGTCAAGGTGCTGATAAGCCATGCTTTTCATCCTATCAACAAATTAACTATTCAACCGAACATCACCCACCGGTCTGTCCTGTCCTGGTCTTTACTTTCTTCTTCCCGGCGTTTTTCTTTTCGTAGTCTAAAACCGCTTGTGGCTTGGTCATGTTTTTCTTTTCATCTTTTTTTACAGTAGGCTCGCCGGTAGCCGGATCAATTGGCGCCAGGTCATCTTCGCTGGCTTTGGGCTTTTCTTTTTCTACAGGTTTATCCATCAGCCATTGTTCCGTTTCTTCAATAGTACCTGTTTGTGGATCGTAGAATTTCCAGACGCCGTTTTTATAGGAATTGGGCTCAACCTTTACAACCTGTTTGCCCACCACTTTCGTAGGATCCTGGAGATCGTAAACATTTACTGTGTCATAAGGGTTTTTAGGATCAATGGCCCGCCAGTTTTCTTCACGCAGCAACTCTCCCTGGTAATTGAAATAAGTATTCTTTCCATCTTTATAGCCAAATCGGTAATTTTCTACAGCAATTAAATCGCCTTCTAAAGAATACCTTCTCCATACACCTTCCTTTCTATTGTTTTCATAATAACCTTCTTCTTCGTAGCCTCTTTCTCCTCTCAAATCATCTACATGAACTGCCCACGGGCCTTGTTTCATGCCCTTCACATCTACACGATTCAGAGTATCACCCTTTGCCCCAATGATGTAACTCTTTAACTGGGCCTGCGAATTTGCAGAAACAAATAACAGAAGTAGGAACAGGTAACGCATTGTTTAGTATGTTTGGAGGAAAGCTGCAAGCTTTTAGCTTCGGACTTCGAGACTTAAAGAATCAACTGAACTTTTAATCTCGCAGCTCCTAGCTTGTGGCTTCCCTATTCGTCAGCAATTTATTAACGAAAAACTGCTTCATTTATGTTTCGCCTGTTAAAATTCATTTTCTCTTTCTTGTTCTTAACGCTTTCCACACTTGCTTTTGCTCAAATCAAACCTACGTCTGCTGCAGACAGGTTAAAAGGCCTACAACAGCGGCAGGTATTGGAAAATAAATCTACCATCAACAATGTAAAGTTTAGGAATATTGGCCCTTCAGTTATGAGCGGACGTGTGGACGACATTGAAGCCAACCCTAACGATCCAACTGAATTTTATGTTGCCTATGCTACCGGGGGGTTGTGGCATACTACAAATAACGGTCAATCCTTCACACCTGTTTTTGACAGCGCTGATGTAATTGGTATTGGTGATATTGCTGTGAACTGGAAAACAGGAACCATTTGGGTAGGCACCGGCGAAGTAAACAGCAGCCGTTCCTCCTACGCCGGCGTTGGCATTTATAAAAGCAAGAACGGCGGCAAAACCTGGGAATACCTTGGACTTCCCGAATCGCATCATATTGGTAAAATTCAATTGCACCCAACCGACGATAATATTGCATGGGTAGCTGTGTTAGGTCATTTGTACTCGCCAAACAAAGAAAGAGGCATTTACAAAACAACTGATGGCGGTGCTACGTGGAAGCAAACACTGTCTATTGATGAGAATACGGGTGCAGTAGATATGGATATGAATCCCCAAAATCCAAACGAGTTATATGCCGCAATGTGGTACAGAACCCGCCGCCCATGGAACTTTGAAGAAAGCGGTAAAACCAGCGGTATTTATAAAAGCGCTGACGGAGGTAATACCTGGAACCTGATCTCGAAAGAAGGCTCAGGTTTTCCTAATGGAATCAATATTGGGAGAATTGGCATAGCAGTGTATTCCAAAAATCCGCAAATCATATACGCCGTGGTAGACAACCAACAGGCAAGACCGGATACTGCTAAAAAAGATACGCTGACTTATGAACTGGACGAACTGAAAAATTTATCCATTGAGCAATTTGCGCAGTTGAATGAAAACAGACTTGATACCTTTTTAAAACGTAATCGCTTGTCACAAAAATATTCTGCGAAGCAAATAAAGGAAATGGTGGCGGCCAACAAACTAAAGCCCACTTCTTTGTATGATTACCTGTATGTGAACACCGGCTTCGAAGGCACACCTGTTGGTGCAGAAGTGTATCGCAGCGATAACGGCGGACAAAGCTGGCACAAAACCAATGAAAAAGAAATTCCGATCTACTTTACTTACGGCTACTATTTTGGAAAGATCTATGTTTCGCCATATAATCCTGATAAGGTTTATGCACTTGGCTTTTCTTCGCAGGTTTCTACCGACGGCGGCAAAACATGGAAGGAAATGGACAAGAATAATGTGCATGCTGATCATCATGCTTTGTGGATTGATCCAAAAAGAGATTCGCACTTGATCAATGGCAACGATGGGGGCGTAAATATTACTTACGATGACGGCGAACATTGGTTTAAAGCCAATACGCCACCGGTTGGCCAGTTCTACAGCATCACAGTTGACAATGCCAAACCTTACAATGTATATGGCGGCTTGCAGGATAATGGCGTATGGTATATCCCATCAGGCAATGGAAGAAATTCTTTTGCCAATTCAGGATTAGGACAAAGTGAAGACAATGCAAGAAATATTGGCGGCGGCGACGGCATGCAGGTGCAGGTTGATCAAAGAGATAATCTTACTACTTACTATGGTTCGCAGTTTGGCAATTATGCCCGAACCAACCGCCTAACCAAACAAGGTACCATACGCATTACACCACGACATGAATTGGGAGAAAAACCGCTTCGCTTTAACTGGCAGGCGCCAATTTTATTAAGTCCGCACAACAACGATATTTTATATTTCGGAAGCAATAAACTCTATCGTTCTTTTGACAAGGGTGATACAATGATTGCAGTAACCGCCGATATTACCAAAGGAGGCCGCGATGGTGATGTGCCTTATGGAACCATCACCACTATTTCAGAATCACCTGTTCGTTTTGGATTGATTTATACAGGAACCGATGATGGAAATATCCAGGTATCAAAAGATGCCGGCGCCACATGGACATTGATCAGCGCTCCGAAGAAAAAAGGATTCAGTTTGCCTCAAAATTTATGGGTAAGCCGTGTTACAGCATCAAAGCACAAAGAAGGCAGAGTATATGCTTCGCTGAATGGTTACCGCAACGATGATTTTAATCCTTACTTGTATGTAAGCGACGATTACGGCACTACATGGATGCCCATTGGAAAAGATCTGCCTGCCGAACCTATTAACGTGATAAAAGAAGATCCTAAAAATGAGAATATCATTTACGTGGGCACTGATGGCGGATTGTATGTAAGCTTTGATAAAGGCAAAAGCTTTATGATGTGGAATGCTGGCCTGCCAAAATCTATTCCTATTCACGACATAGCTATACAGGAAAGGGAGAATGAAATTGTCTTAGGCACGCATGGCAGGAGCATTTACATAGCAAAGCTGGATGAAGTACAGAAGGCGTCGCAAAGATGAGTGATGACTAAACACTAATGAGTGCTCTGACGCCATCATTACCTTGCAGACAATCTGAGTTCGTGTTAGGCAAAAATCTTGTGCATAACACGAACTTACTGCTGGTCACCGCCCCTTTACACAAACACTATTACCACAGGTAAGGCTAATTGAAAATACTTAGGCGAACTAAATTTATAAATAAAATTTTGTCAATTGTTTATCAATGACTTAATTTGTTTATATGAAACGCCGCTATATCGTTTTTGCTGATGATGATGCGGATGACCTGGAACTGATTACCGGTTTTTTCAAACAATACAACCGCGATATAAACGTATTGGAATTTAAAGACGGCAAGGAGGTTTTGAAGTTCCTGGACGATTTTGCCGTCAGCACCAACCAGCCATTGCTAATTGTATTGGATATAAATATGCCGAAAATGAATGGCAAGGAAACGCTTATGGCTATTCGAAGCCATGCCGATTTTAAAAATGTACCAGTAGTTGTTTACACTACTTCTGCCAGTAAAGCCGACCAGGATTTTTGCAATCAATATAACGCAAGTTGGATCAATAAACCTTACAACATTGAAGACATGAAAGCTGTTGCGAAGATCATCGCTGATTTTTGTAAAGAGACCGCTTAGGAAAGCTATGTAACTGAGACTCAAGGTCAGGTTTTGAAAAGATTGAGGAAGACATTCTGCTTTCAAAGTTCTCACGGTCCTAGTCCATCCGTAAAGTATATTTTCCCAGCATACCATAACGGCTTTGGTTCTGGTTTGCTTCTGTTTCTACACCAATATAATATTTATCTTTTGTCAGCATGACACTGGCAGATAATGAAGACGCATCTTTAATTGACTTGATCAGCGCACCCTTTTTGTCGTATACGGTTATCTTCAAATTAATGTTTCCGCCTTCACCGTTTTCAAGGCAATCCGGCTCTGCAACAATGGTGGCCGCACGTTTCACATCAATTAAATAATAATCCACGTCGTTACTACTATTGATAATGCCTTCTGCAGGTATGTCAACTTTTTTAGACTTGTTCATGGAGGTGTTCTCATCTGGCAACAGGCCCAGCGTATTTGATATAATGCTTACATCATCCTGGATATTATTACAACCCAAGACTGTTGGCCCTTTATGCCACGTAGTTACGTTTTCATAATAACCAATTCCCATAATGGGCGCCCAACCTGTTTGTCCGTTTCCAACTCCCTGGTTATATTCTGATATAAGTTCACAAGAGCCATCATAAAGGGCCTGGTGCAGTAACCCAAGCGTATGACCTGTTTCATGCGATATGGCTTCGGCGATATATTTTTCGTTGTAGTTAAGCAATGTACTGAACACAAAGCAGGGAGTATTATTTCCCCAGGTAAATGAATTGTTGTAGGATGTGCCGCCTACCACATTAAACCACTCCCACGTTTCTGTAATCACCACTCTCATTCTTTTATAAGGATTAGTGGCCTGGTAAACATCTTCGTCCGTGGTAACCGTTACATTAAAAGGTGAAAAATCTTCACGAACCCTCTTTATTATTCTATCAATTTCAGGAGTAGTAAGATTTGCTGGAGCAGCATTGATGTCACCATTTGTATTCCATATCGTATTTGAAATAACCTGGCCATCAAAGTCAAGAAGAATAGTAGCGTTAGGCGAGGTTATTGGCGCATTGCCTTTGGGTTTTGTTTTTAAACTATAATCGCCATTAAAACTGCTTCTCTTTATTTTATTGAAAACATCAATCCCAAAGGTGCAGGTTTCCGGTTTTTGGTCGGTAGCGGGCTTTGCTTTTACCGCAGGGGCATCAATGTTTTTTGTACAGGACACCAACAGGGCCAATAGTACAAATGGTGAATATTTCATGGCAAACTCCTTCACTTTTAAGCTTCCGGGATTGAACCATGGTCAATTAAATAAAACTTGATCAGGATATTCAACAAGGGAAGTGGCTTTATAAATTTACAATTATTTATATACTAATAAAAATAAAAGTATGCCAATTGTAAAATTGCTTTAAAAGCTCTGGCCAGTTCCATCTCAAGTTGGGAATTATGTGGAAGTGTAGAAGAATGTTTGCAATTTCAACCAAATTAAAAGATCTTAAAACGTTCTACACAGGTTCTTTCCAGCATTTCCCTGTCATCAGGATGTGCAATAGCAATCAAAGCTTTGGCTCTTTGTCTCAGGTTTTTCCCAAAAAGATAAGCGATACCATATTCTGTAACCACATAATGTACATGCGCCCTTGTTGTAACCACGCCGGCGCCTGGCTTTAAAAAAGGAACAATTCTGGCCACACCCTTAGCCGTTCTGGAAGGCAAAGCAATGATTGGCTTACCGCCTTCGCTTAAAGCAGCGCCACGCATAAAATCCATTTGCCCGCCAACACCCGAAAACTGGTAAGTGCCAATTGAATCGGAACAAACCTGGCCTGTAATATCTATTTCAATAGCGCTGTTAATGGCTACCATTTTATTGTTGCGCCTAATGACATGCGGATCGTTCACGTAATCAATATCCAGGAACTGAAAAGCGGGATTATCATCTACATAGTCATACAAACGCCGGGTTCCAAGTGCAAAGCCTGCTACAGCCTTGTTAGGGTGAATTTGCTTGTATTTGTTATTGATAACGTCTTTTTCAAAAAGATCTACCACACCATCACTGCACATTTCTGTATGCATGCCAAGGTCTTTATGGTTGGTAAGCGAACGCAATACGGCATCGGGAATAGAACCAATGCCCATTTGCAGCGTACTTCTGTCTTCAATTAAAGAAGCTACATACGCCCCTATCCGCATTTCTTCGGCACCTACTTTATCACCAAATCTTGCTTCGTATAAAGGCTCGTTACACTCCACCATAGCAAAAAAACGGCTGGTATGTATCAATCCATCTCCATGCGTACGCGGCACATTTGAATTGATTTGGGCAATAACATATTTGGCTGTATTTACCGCGGATCGGGCCACATCTACCGAGACTCCTAGCGAACAATAGCCATGCTGATCCGGAGGAGAAACCTGTACCAGCGCAACATCAATAGGCAAAATACCCTGCTTGAATAACTCCGGTATCTCACTCAGAAACACGGGCACGTAATCGGCTCTGCCTTCGTTTACAGCACCGCGTATGGCGGCCGAAACAAACAGCGAGTTGATCTTAAAATTGTCGGCGAGTTCCGGCTTATCAACATATATATCGCCATAGATACTGATAAAAACCAGTTCTACATCTTTTAACCTGTAAGCCTGTTTTGCCAATGCCCGTAAAAGACAGGTTGGCGTTTGGGCACTACCTTGTACAAAAACGCGGTTACCTGACTGAATGATATCTAATGCTTCTTCCGGGGTTTTATAAATAATAGGAGCTTTCATAACGATGCAAAGAGAAGACAAAATCAAATTGCGCAGGCTGACTTATCTTATACCTTAAACTAATTATAATCACCTTTGCAGGCATAGCTTTGGCATAGAAAGGCAACAGAAATCAGAATCAATGCAAAGAACCAAAGAGATTGAATATTTTTTTTACAGCCAGGCTTTTGCCGATGGATTTCGGGCCACGTTCACCATATTACTTCCTGCCTTGGCCGGTCTTTATCTTAACCTTTTTGAAATAGGAATAACAGTTTCTCTGGGAGCCATGTGCGCCAACTTAAGTGATTCACCTGGACCCATCATTCATAAAAAGAACGGGCTTTTATTTTGCGCTTTCTTTTCTTTTTTGGTGGCCCTCATCACGCCCCTTGCACGACTGAACCCCTATAGTATGGCATTGGAAATTGCGGCTGTCACTTTCTTCTTTTCCATGTTTACTGTATATGGCAACCGGGCAGGTTCGGTTGGTAATGCTGCCATTTTAGTTATGATTCTTACCATGGACGATCCTATTGCCGGCACCGAAGTTTTGCCACATGCTTTTTACATTTTTGCTGGGGCCTTGTTTTACATGGCCATAAGCCTGTTGCTTTACACCATAAGACCTTATCGCAATGCACAAAGAGCTTTGGGTGATTGCCTGAGAGAGATCGCCAACTATTTATCTATAAGAGCGGACTTTTATAATACGGAAACAGATTTGGAAGAAGGTTATAGAAAATTGGTGGCACAACAGATTGTTGTAAATGAAAAACAAGACACTATAAGAGAGCTATTTTTTAAAACAAGACAGATTGTAAAGGAGTCCACCGCTATTGGCAGAAGATTAATTTTCACTTTTGTTGAAACGGTTGATCTATTTGAAAATATTACAGCCGCTTACTACGATTATTCTTCTTTAAGAAAGCAGTTTGCACACACAGGCGCCCTTGAAATTATCAGCCAGTCGCTTAAAAAAGTTGAGTTTGAAATCAATGCGGTTGGCATGGCCATTCAGGCAAATATCTCTTTCAAAAAAAGTTTTGATTATGATGAAGAAATAAAAAATTTAAAAGCGAAAATAGACCTGGCTACGCAAGACCAACCGGCTAATAAAATTGTTCTGAAAAAGATCATTGTAAACATCAGGAATCTATTATCAGGCCTCAACAATATTGAGCAATATTTTGAAAGAGATATTAAAAGAAAAAAAAGTGATGTTGATCACTCACATTTTGTAACCCATCAATCTCTTGATCCGAAAATCTTTTGGAATAATTTTTCGTTACAATCTTCTGTCTTCAGGCATGCCTTGCGTGTGTGTATTGCCTGCAGTTTTGGTTTTATTATGGTAAGAATGTTGGCTTATGGCCATCATAGTTACTGGATCATTATGACCATTTCCTTCATGTTAAAACCAGCTTTCAGTTTAACCAAACAAAGAAATGTAGAAAGGGTTTTGGGCACATTGATCGGTGGTCTTATTGGTGTTGCCATTCTTGTTTTTATTCCGAACAAAACAATTCATTTTGCCTTTATGGTGCTGTTCATGATCGGTACTTATTCATTTAGCCGTATTAAATACCTGGTAGCTGTCATCTGCACAACACCCTTTGTGCTTATTTTATTTTCGCTGTTGGGCGCCGGTTATAAAGACGTAGTGCAGGAAAGAATTTTAGACACGCTCATTGGCTGTGCCATTGCTTTTTTAGCAAGCTATCTTTTGTTTCCAAGATGGGAATCGGGACAATTGAGAAACTATATGCGGGGCTTGTTGAAAGCCAACGTAAGCTATATGAAAAAAATCGTGGAAGCTTTATCTGGCCAGAACATCAGTATGCTGGAATATAAATTAGCACGGAAGGACGTGTACCTTAATTCGGCCAATCTTTCTGCCGCTTTTCAGCGAATGTTGTCCGAGCCTAAAAGCAAACAAGGATCAAAAACACAAATACACCAGTTTGTTGTACTCAATCATATTTTGTTTTCCAACATAGCCACTATTGCCACTACTTTATTGTCGAGAGAAACCAGGGTTTATTCTTCCGAACTGACGCTGATAGCAAAAAAATCTTTTCTCAAACTGGAAGAAAGTTGCAGGAAAATGAGTGGAGAGAAAGTTGTTAACCAGTTAAAAATGCAGGAGCAAACAGCAACAGAAGCCACACTCAGCGTTGATGATGTTTTGATGAAAGAACAACTCAATTTTATCTACCGTGTAAGTGCTGATATTGATAAGATAGCAGATGCCATTAATGATTAAGAAACCATTGCACTGCCAGTTCGTAACCTTTCAGTCCTAATCCAAAAATGCTGCCTGCGGATTTGCCTGAAACGTGGGAAAGTTTACGAAACTCCTCTCTTGCATGGACATTGGAAATATGCACCTCAATGACCGGCGTTTTTATAGCAGCAATAGCATCGCCAATAGCAACAGAAGTATGCGTGTAACCGCCCGGGTTTATAATAATGCCATCATACTCGTAACCTATGCGCTGCAACTCATTGATCAACTCTCCTTCTACATTGCTTTGAAAATAACTGAATTCAATTTGAGTATATTTTGACTTCAGTTCATCCAAATACTTTTCAAATGGCATGTTACCATAAATATCTGTTTCTCTTTTACCGAGAAGATTCAGGTTGGGCCCGTTGATGATGGCTATTTTCATAACACGAATTTAAGGCAGTGATGACACGAAGTGAAACGAACATTATGAACGTGAAAAATATTCGTGTAACTGCTCTAATTCGCGTTCTTAATTAGTGCAATAAAATCGTCAAATAAATACCTGCTGTCGTGCGGGCCTGGTGTGCTTTCCGGGTGGTATTGCACAGAGAAAGCAGGCTTGCCTTTGATGCGAATGCCTTCAATAGACTGGTCGTTCAAGTTCACATGCGTAATCTCGATGTTTTCCGCTTTTTTTACGGCTTCAGGATCTACACCAAAGCCATGATTTTGCGTAGTGATCTCGCATCTTCCGGTCACTAAATTTTTTACAGGATGGTTCATGCCCCTGTGCCCGTGGTGCATTTTAAAAGTGGGAATATCATTAGCCAAAGCCAATATCTGGTGTCCAAGACAAATGCCAAAGGTTGGTTTTTCTTCTTTCAAAATTTCCCTCATGGTATTTACCGCATAGTCCATAGAAGCGGGGTCGCCGGGACCGTTGCTGATAAAATAACCTGCAGGATTAAATGCTTTCAATTCTGCTAAAGATGTTTTGGCGGGAAATACTTTTACATGTGCGCCACGGTCAACCATGCATTGTAAAATATTTCTTTTAGTGCCATAATCAAGAACAGCAATTTTTATGGGAGAAGCCGGGTCGCCCAATTCATAAGGCACATTGGTGCTTACAATAGAAGCCAGCTCAAGACCTGACATGTCAGGCACTTCTTTCAATTTATTTTTCAACACTTCCGCATCTAAAATTTCGGAAGAGATAATGCAGTTCATGGCGCCTTTACTGCGAATATGTGTTACGAGAGCTCTTGTATCCACACCTTCTATGGCTACGATGTTTTGCTTTTTTAAATATTCATCTAAAGAACTTTGCGCCATTCTGCGTGAAAACAATTCTTCCAGGTTTCTCCCTATCAAGCCCTTGATCTTAATGCTATCGCTTTCCACGTCAAAGTCAGCTACGCCATAGTTACCAACATGAACTGTGTTCATAATTAATACTTGTCCGTAATAGCTGGGATCGGTAAAAACTTCCTGGTAGCCGGTCATGCCCGTATTAAAACAAATTTCGCCGCCGGTTGTACCAATAGCGCCAAAAGCTTTACCGTAGCAGGTTGTACCATCTTCTAAAACTAAAATTGCTTGTCTTTGTTCCATATTTTGTCAAAAAGAAATTATGCAAAGAAAAATATTCAAATAATTCGCTAACGTTAAACTTGTTCACATCCTGCTATCGCAGGTGCTATAAGCATGCAGATAGCACACAAAAAAGGCAAGATTAAAAAATCTTGCCTTGATATATGAAGCATGCAATCATTAGCTTGGTTGTTCTTCTGTTGCTTCTGGTTGAGTTGTTTCAGGTGCAGTTTCTTCTGCATTAGCAGCAGGCGTTTCTGCGGCTTTCTTTCTTGTACCACCGGCACGGCGTGTTCTCTTCGCACCTTCTTTCTTCTCTGTTTTACCTTTACCGTAGATCTCGTTAAAGTCAACCAGTTCAATCATGGCCAACTCAGCATTATCACCAGGACGTGTTCCCAATTTGATAATTCTTGTGTAACCACCCGGGCGGCCGGCAATCTTTTCACTGATAGTTGAAAATAACTCAGTAACGGCTGCTTTATCCTGCAAATAGCTGAATACCACACGGCGCTGGTGGGTTTCATTCTTTTTGCTTTTTGTGATCAATGGCTCAATAAAAACACGCAGTGCTTTTGCTTTTGCCAAAGTAGTAACGATGCGCTTGTACTGAATTAACTGACAAGCTAAATTGCTTAACAACGCTTCGCGGTGTGCTTTTGTACGACCGAGGTTGTTGATTTTGTCTCCGTGACGCATGACTTTTTTGAATTTGAAAATTCGACAATTTGAAAATTCGACAATGACTATCTCATTTTCTCTTTATCAAACTTTAGTGATTAAATATTCGGCTACACCGTGTCAAGGATTTGTAGCCTACTGTTTATAATGTTCAATTGAAACGACCTTCATTGGCACATTTTCAAATTGTCACATTGGCTAATTAATAGTCGTCTTTATCAATTCCCAACTTACCTAAATCCATTCCAAAGTGCAAGCCTCTTTCATTCAGCACTTGCTCGATTTCAGAAAGAGATTTTTGTCCGAAGTTTCTGAACTTCATCAGGTCTTCCTGCTCGTATTGCACAAGTTCGCTTAAAGAATTGATCTTGGCAGCTTTCAGGCAGTTGAAGGCACGTACAGAAAGATCCAGGTCTTCCAACGGTGTTTTCAACACTTTACGCAATTGTAAAGTTTGCTCGTCAACGATGTCTTCTTTCTTTTCTTCTTTGCTGTCGAAGGTGATGTTCTCATCCGTAATGATCATCAGGTGCTGGATCAAAATACGGCTGGCTTGTTTCACAGCTTCTTCAGGGTGAATGGTACCGTCTGTAGAAACATGCATCACTAATTTTTCGTAGTCGGTGCGTTGCTCCACACGGGTATTTTCAATGGTATATTTTACATTCTTAATTGGCGTGTAAATAGCATCAACAGGGATGAAGCCAAGCGGTGCATCTTTCGGCTTATTCTCTTCTGCAGGAACATAACCGCGGCCTTTACCAATTGTAATTTCTATATCCAGCTTAGAAGAATTATCCAAAGTACAGATCAACAATTCCGGATTCATGATCTGGAAAGACTGTGTTCCATCAGCAAGCATAGCTGCTGTAAACTCAGTTCTGTTCTTTATTGCCAATGTAATTTTTTCGCTTTGTACATCGTGGTCAACGATCTTTTTCAAACGAACCTGTTTCAGGTTCAAAATGATCTCTACCACGTCTTCAGAAACACCTTTAATTGTAGCAAATTCATGCTCCACGCCTTCAATGCGAACACCGATGATTGCATAACCTTCCAATGAGTTCAGCAATACGCGGCGCAAAGCATTTCCGATAGTAACGCCATAGCCTGGCTCTAACGGACGGAATTCGAATTGTGCTTCGAAGTCAGTTACTTTTTGAAGAACGATTTTGTCGGGCTTCTGAAAATTTAAAATGGCCATTTTTATTTCCGATTTTAGATTTAAGATTAAGATTGTTACCAGCTATTGATCACTATTGAGCTTCTGTTGTGTCACTCACTTGTACATTCTGTAATTCTATTCGGCAATGTGCAGCATTTCCTATCCGCCACTAACCATTGCCAATTGTTATTACTTACTGTACAATTCGACGATCAACTGCTCTTTAATATTTTCCGGAACGCTTTCTCTTTCAGGATAAGTAATGAAAGTTCCCTGGAACTCAGTTTCATTATAATCTACCCACGTGAATTTAGGATTACGGCCACGAATCTGGCTGGTAACCGCTGTATTGTCTTTCGATTTGTCTTTCAAAGACACAATATCACCTGGCTTTAACTGGAAAGAAGGAACGTTTACTACTTCGCCATTTACCATTACGTGTTTATGGCTTACCAGCTGGCGTGCAGCCGGACGGGAAGGAGCAATACCCATGCGATAAACAATATTATCCAAACGGGCTTCCAATAATTTGATCAGGTTTTCACCGGTAACACCTTTACGACGAGAAGCTTCTTCAAAGGTTTTGCGGAATTGCTTTTCCAAAATACCATAAGTGTATTTTGCTTTTTGCTTTTCACGTAACTGAAGGGCATATTCACCCAAAGTTTTGCGCTTTTTTTGTGCGCCATGCTGACCTGGAG
>JBQCHB010000528.1:0-4223 GCA_051955075.1 Flavisolibacter sp. | reverse complement strand
ATACTTCTCCTTTACAAATCCATACTTTGATACCTATTTTACCATATACTGTTTGTGCAAACACATTGGCATAATCAATATCCATACGGAAGGTATGCAAAGGCGTACGGCCCTGTTTAAATTCTTCGCTACGGGCAATTTCAGCACCACCTAAGCGGCCGCTTAATTTTACTTTAATTCCTTCTGCACCCATACGCAGTGAAGAAGCAATTGCCATCTTGGTAGCTCTTTTGAAGTTGATGCGATTCTCGATTTGACGGGCAATAGTATCACCTACAATCATAGCATCCAACTCAGGACGACGAATCTCCAAAATGTTGATCTGTACATCTTCTTTACCGGTCAACTTCTTCAATTCTTCTTTAATGCGATCAACTTCGCCACCGCCTTTACCAATGATGATACCAGGCTTGGATGTATGAATGGTAACAATTAGTTTACCTAATGTTCTTTCAATAACAATCTTGGCGATGCCACCTTTATTGATACGGGCATTCAGGTATGTTCTGATCTTGTTATCCTCAATCAGTTTATTTGCAAAGTCTTTTTTATTGCCATACCAGTTAGATTCCCATCCTCTGATGATGCCTAACCTGTTACCAATAGGATTTGCTTTTTGACCCATGTTTATACTTTAATAATTTGAATTAAGATTTTGCGTCTACAATTACGGTTACGTGATTGCTTCTTTTACGTACACGGTATCCGCGACCCTGAGGCGCCGGACGCATACGCTTTAATGTTCTTGCTCCATCAACAAAAACTGTTTTTACAAACAACTGTCCTTCGTCACCACCTTCGTTTTTCTGCTTCCAGTTGCTGATGGCACTCAATACCAACTTACGCATAGGCACCGCAGGATGCTTTGGATTGTGCTCTAATACAGCCAAAGCCTTTTCTACTTGCATGCCGCGAATCAAATCTGCCAGTAAGCGCATTTTTCGGGGCGATGTTGGATAATTTCTCAGTTTTGCTACTGCTTCCATTTTTTATAAAGTTTTAGGTTGAGGTTGAGGTTGAGGCTTAGCCTGCACCTTTGCCTTGGCCTTCTTATTTTATCCTTTTTTACTTGAGTGTCCTTTAAAGTTCCTTGTAGGAGCAAATTCACCTAACTTATGTCCTACCATGAACTCCGTTACATATACAGGAATGAATTTGTTCCCGTTATGCACCGCAAACGTGTGACCTACAAAATCAGGAGTGATAGTAGAACGACGGCTCCATGTTTTTATCACGCCTTTTTTTGATTTGCCTTCGTTAATAGCAAGCACTTTTCCTTCTAAATGAGCTGCTACGTAAGGACCTTTTTTAATTGAACGAGCCATTCTGATTTTAGATTTTAGATTTTAGATTGACGATTTACAATCAATCTGAAATTTTATTTTGCCAGTTTAGAACCATTTTTTCTTTGAATAATCAGCTTATCGCTGCCTTTGCCCTTTGTACGTGTTTTCAATCCACGGGAGTATTGGCCTGTTCTGCTGCGAGGCTGACCTCCTGAGGCACGACCTTCACCACCACCCATTGGGTGATCTACCGGGTTCATGGCAACACCGCGGTTTCTTGGTTTAATACCTTTCCAACGGTTGCGGCCCGCTTTACCCATTGATTGCAATTGGTGATCGCTATTGCTGGCTACACCTACGGTTGCATAGCAATTGATCAATACTTTTCTCAACTCACCGCTTGGCATTTTCAACACAGCATATTTTTCTTCTTTGTTAGAAAGCTGCGCAGAAGCACCAGCACTTCTTGCTATTTTACCACCTTGTCCGGGTTGCATTTCAATGTTATGAACTACAGTACCCAAAGGCATGTTTTTCAACTGTAATGAATTACCCAGTTCCGGAGCTACTGCATCGCCGCTTACCACGGTCATTCCAACGGTCAATCCCTGTGGCGCGAGGATGTATCTCTTTTCACCGTCAGCATAATTCAATAAAGCGATGAAAGTTGTACGGTTTGGATCGTACTCAATTGTAGCAACAGTTGCAGGAATTTCTTTTTTGTTGCGTTTGAAATCGATGATACGGTACATTTTTTTGTGACCACCACCAATATAACGCATAGCCCTGCGGCCTTGCGCATTACGGCCACCTGTACGGGTTTTAATTTCCAATAATGACTTTTCAGGTTCATTAGTAGTAACCTCAGCGTATGCATTGCCAATTCTCCAACGAGTACCGGCTGTAATAGGTTTATACTTTTTTAGTGCCATGACTTAATTTCTTTTTCAACATTTGCGGCTGTTGAAGCCATTCTTGTTTACGAATTAGATGTTTGAATACAAATCAATGCTTTCACCTTCAGCTACAGTCACCATTGCTTTTTTATAAGCCGGCTTCTGTCCTTTGGTAAATCCTTTTTTGTATAACGGGTTTTGTTCTTACCAGGAACAACGGCAGTGTTTACATCCACTACGCTTACGCCATAAAACTCTTCGATCGCCTTTTTGATCTCCAGTTTGTTGGCTTTACGGGCAACTTTGAAAGCAAAGCGGCGCAGGCTTTCCTGCTGGCTGTTGGCTTTCTCTGTCAAAATTGGTTTTATCAATACTTCAGAAAGTTTCATCTGAATTCTGTTTTAAATCTTTAATAATTACGCTGCTACTTCTTCTTCGCTGCCGGCAAAAATTTTGGCAGCACTTTCGGTTAACACCAATACTTCTGAATTAACGAGATCGTAGGTGTTTACATCGCTCATCAACATTGTCAATACAGACGGAATGTTGCGAGAGCTTACATATACGGTTTCGTTATACTCAGGAAGAATGAACATCAGTTTCTTTTCACCAACCTTAAGGCTGTTCAACATGTTCATGAATGTTTTTGTTTTTGGAGCATCTAAATTCACATCCTCAACAATAACAATAGCATTATCTTTTGCCTTATGAGCCAGGGCAGACATTTTAGCCAGGTCCTTCACTTTGCGATTCAGCTTGATATCGTATTTGTGTGGCTTGGGGCCGAACACTGTACCACCACCTTTGTATAAAGGGTTACGAATATTACCCTTACGAGATCCACCGGTACCTTTTTGGCGATGCAGCTTACGGCTGGCACCTTGTACTTCCGCACGGGTTTTTACTTTGTGTGTACCCTGGCGTTGGGCCGCTAAGTATTGCTTAACAGTCAGATAAATGGCGTGGTTATTTGGCTCGATACCAAATATTTCTTCAGGAAGTTCGACAGTTCTACCTGTTTCCTGTCCTTGTATGTTTAATACTTTTACTTGCATTTTACTTCTGGATTAAAACGATTGAACCATCGTGGCCCGGAACAGAACCACTTACCAATATGTAGTTTTTGTCAGCAAAAACCTTAACTACTTTTAGACCTTTAACTTTCACCCGGTCTTGTCCCATTCTGCCTGCCATGCGCATTCCCTTGAATACACGTGAAGGGTAAGAAGAACCACCAACAGAACCCGGAGCTCTCTGGCGATCGTGCTGACCGTGAGAAGCCTCACCTACACCCGAGAAACCATGGCGTTTTACAACACCCTGGAAACCCTTACCTTTTGTTGTACCAACAACATCTACTTTCTCGCCTTCAGCGAAAATGTCAACAGTGATGGTATCACCAATATTTTTTTCCTGGAAATAATTTCTAAATTCTTTTACACACTTTTTTGCCGGAGTATTGGCTTTAGCGAAGTGATTTTTTGCTGCACCAGTTGTGTGTTTTTCTTTCTTATCGCCGAAAGCGACTTGTAAGGCATTGTAGCCGTCTGTGTCCTGCGTTTTTACCTGGGTAACAACGCAAGGGCCAGCTTCAATAACGGTGCAAGCGGTTTGTTTGCCGTTTGCATCAAAGATGCTGGTCATCCCAATTTTTTTACCAATGATTCCTTTCATTTTTCTTACGGTTTTTCCCCGCAAGGTTGTGCAAGACAGACCCATTGGAACTATGGGACTTCAATCCTGGTTCATCAGCCGACCTTTTCCTTTGCTTCAAAAATTATTGATTCGGAAGTACCGGTGACAAACAAACCTCGAAGGGCTTGTTTATATGTGACCGCGGTTTTATGGGATAAATTGGATCACCAATTGTATCCTTCCGCGTTTGTTTCTTTTTCAGAGCTCTTTTCTTCCCGCTACGGCGGGAGTTGAGAGATGAACAAAATTTGATTTATAAGAACTAATCTGATTAATCCGATTTAATCGGGCTAATCAGCGGTTATGCTTTGATCTCAACTTCCACACCTGAGGGAAGATCCAGCTT
>JBQCHB010000527.1:0-3608 GCA_051955075.1 Flavisolibacter sp. | reverse complement strand
ATCCAACCTCAAATGCTTTTTCCTTTTCCGGTTTAATATAGGCAACATTTGATTTTTTCAACAGATCTTTATTGTCTGAAACTGCCTGTGGGAAAGGGGTCCCGTTCGCCGATGCTGCTCCAAACGCGCCTCCGAATGCGCCAACTGATGCGGCGGTAAATGAATTCTCGTATACGCCCATACCCTTGCTGTTTTTAGGCGCTCCACCCAAAATAGTGATCGGGCCAACATTTAACTTAATAAACTGATCAACGGGCGTAGGGTTTCTAAATCCCGTTTGATAAGAAGCACGAAAATTATGGGTATTAGCAACGGTATAAACTGCTGACAGGCGCGGCGTAAAGCTTCCATCAAAATTTTCATCTTTATCATAACGCATAGAAGCAGTTACCTTCAGCTTATCATCAAACAATTTTTTTGCCGCCTGCACGAAGGCACCATATTCTTTTATAGTTACCTTGTTGTCCTTGTCGTCAAATAAGCTTCCGTTGGTAAACATATCATAATAACGGAAACTGCCACCAGCAAGCAATTCGAATAGTTTTACGTGGTTGCTAAAATCGTATTGCCCTTCTGTATGGTAAAATTTACTATTGCTGAAAACGCCAGCGCCACTTAATCCATAATTATGAATGGAAGCATCTTTGGCGGCTTTAAAATCTTTAGACCCGGGCGCGAATCTTCCCTGGTCTGCAAATGCGCGCGCAGCGCTGTTATCGCCTGCAGTTACTCCTGATATGGTACCGTTAAAAGCGGCCTGGTACCTGTTAAACCAAACATCATCTGCCTGGGCGGGAGAAACAACATTGCCGTTCAAATCTCTCACCCAGTCACGGTTGATGAATTGAGCTAACGAACGCGTATTATATGAATCATGGGAATTTTCAGTCACTGCATAGCTGCGCAAAAAATAGTTTGATCCTTTAAATTCTATTCTGTGGGTTTGAAGCACGAAGTTATTTAGATCAAAGCGGCTGCTGCCGGTGTAGCTGGCGGTTCCTTTACCAAGATTGTATTGATAAATAACTTCCAGATTATTGGCAATGCGATAATGCAGCGCACCATTCAGTTTCAGGCTATACACATTATAATTCATAAGATCCTTTTCCTCATACCCGGTTCGCGAAACAAGCCCAATGCCAGGCAGTGTTTTTGAAACTTCATCACCATAAATGTTCAAAGCGTCACGGCCTGGATTATTGGGTCCTCGTTTTTCAGCGGGGGTTTGTGCACTTACATCCGTATAATTTGTGGCGTACCAATCAGTGCCTGCCAGGTAAGAAGCGTTTATTTTAAAAGCCAATCTATCATTGAATGCTTTTGCATAGCGCAACGCAAAATCGCCCAGTCCTTTCGGGTTCACGCCTTTTTCCCCAATATGATTTAGCCCGGTTTTAGCCTGGATGGTTAATCCCTGGTAATGAAAGGGATCTTTGGTATGAATGAGCAACGCTCCGTTAAAAGCCATTGGCCCATATAACACGGAAGCCGCGCCTGGTATAATTTCTACACTTTTCACATCAATATCTGAAGCCCCGAACAAATTGCCGACAGCAAAATTTAAGCCCGGCGTTTGGTTATCCACTCCGTCAACCATTTGAAGAAATCTAGAATTTCCGGTAGTATTAAATCCGCGGGTATTCATTTGTTGATACGTTAGGCTACTACTGACTACCTCCATCCCTTTAATATTTTTGAGCCCATCGTAATAGGTTAGAGAAGGATTTTCAGTAATATCTTTCAGCGTCATCTTTTCGATAGTAACCGGCGACCGCAAAATATTTTCTTTAACCCTTGATGCCGCAGTTACGACCTCATTAAGGAAAGCCGGTTTGGGCAGCAGAGATACATCGACAGACTGATTATTTTTTGTGATTGCTATTTCTTTGTTTTCATGACTAACAGAAGTAATCAAAATATAAAAAGGTAATTTTTGTTTGTTTACTGTTAAATCAAATGTGCCGTCTTCGGCAGTAATTGTCCCGGTTAGCTTATCTTTTACGTTGACACTCACTGCCGGCAAAGGTTTACCGGTCTCTGAATCAGTGATTTTACCTGAGAGTTTTATTTCCTGGCCTACCGATCGCAAAGAGATGGTAAGCAGAAACAGCCAAATAGCCGTTTTGACCGTAATAGCGCTTTTGTTCATTGTTTTATTTTTTTACTTTTTATTGTACTTTTTTTAAATGATCATATCCCTGCGGCAAACGCATGTAGCCGTGATTAACAAGTCTTCCCGCTAAAACATCATAGTAACCGTCTTCCTTTGGAAGTGAAGTAGCCATTCCGTCCACGTAGCGATTATACAAGCAAAATAATGCAGCGATTAAAACCGTATCGTGTATTTCAATATCGGTGGCGCCGGCACTTTTTGCCTTCTCTATACTTTCTTCGGTCACGTTTTTACCGCTGATTCTTGTCAGAGAAGCTATTTCAAGAAGCGCTTTCATTTTTTCGCTAACCGGTGCGGAATTAATATCGTGTTTGGCCATTTGCGATGTCTGTTGATCTCCAATCAGTAAATCAGCAGCAGCCGTATGCGCGGTAGTACAAAATTTACATTGGTTTCCATTGGAAACCACAGCAGCAATCAATTCACGTTCGCCTTCCGTTAAAGACGACGGCCCCCGCATTAATATTTGTGTTAATTCGCGAATGGGCTGGCCGGAATCTTTCCTGTATTCCAATAATCCGGTAATGCCCGGCAGATGGTCTTCAAGTGGTATGTACGGCATAATTTTGTCTAAATAATTTTAGATTTGTATACTCAACCCCTTTCTATTAATTTTCTGCAAATCACTTTAAGAATTGCAGGCCACATGAATAATAGACCAATAAACTTTGAGCGATAATTCCATTTTTCTAGCGTTTATTTTTGGTTTTGAAGATGAATCAGATTCAGTCAAAAAACCTGGCATGTCTACAATTAAAAACTTTCAACGTTGTTACCGCTTTCATCGTACGCTGAAACATGAGAAAGCTGTTCTGCTGTAATTTCTTCCAATTGCCTTTTCCTTGTTTCTACCCCAAAAAATATAATTGACAAAGCGGCCAACACAAGAGGAACAGCCCCGATAATTGCTGTGGCCGCAATCGACGGTGGCGCAATGGCAAATACAACAAGCGCGATAACCAGCACGCCCCCAAACTTGCTGAAACCTGCTACCAGGCCGCTCCCGCGCGAACGTATTCTTGTTGGATAAACTTCTGCAGCATACGCCGATAGAATGGATATAACGGAACTAATACCCCATATGGGAATGACAAGCAATACATAAAGCCACACTTTATGTTGCACAATTGAATCGCCTGCTAATAAAAAACCTACCATAGATGCAGCTGTTAAGAGGGTAAGAAGAACGATTGTTTTTTTGCTGCTCCAAGACCCATATATCCATGCAACGAGAAAATTAAGTGGGAATCCAATAAGCGCTGCATTGCGAAGGATGGCAAAAGAATCGGCGCTTGTAAACCCAAGATGCTGCAGATTGGAAGGAATCCAAAGTTCAAATCCAAATTCAACAAAACCTCCTCCAAGAGCAAGCAGTGTCAAAGTTGATGTAATGCCTAAAAAAGGCGGGCGAAACAATTGCTTAAACTGGTCCTTG
>JBQCHB010000526.1:0-16368 GCA_051955075.1 Flavisolibacter sp. | reverse complement strand
GATTTGTGCAGCAATGCAACACCGCTTACTTCATCAACCACCTGCAGTACTGTTGCTGGAGACTTACAGGATGCAACTGGTACAGGATCACCAAGTGGTGGCTGCGTTGGCGCTACAAGTCCAACAAACGATGTATGGTATACTTTTACTGCTACTTCTACAAATGCTACAATTACTGTCAGTGGCTTGGGAAATAGTTTAAACGCAGCTACTACTTACATTGAATTATTTAGTGGAACATGTGGTAGCCTAACCTCTATAACTTGCCAAACTGTGGCAACTTCATTGGTAAGAACAACGTTAACAGTTGGGGCTACCTACTACGTAAGAGTGTACGTCACTGGTGGCACTTCAAGTAGCCCCCCTAAAAGAAATTTTACAATATGTCTTGTTAGCTCATCAAACGATGAACCAACTTCAGCAACTTCACTAACTCCTAATCTTCTATGCAGTAATACAGCGGGTTCTCTTTTACTTGCCACTATGAGCACTGGCTTACCTGCCGGATGCGAAACGGCAGGTAATCATTGGGATGTATGGTACAAGTTTACTGCAGCCAATACCACAAGCACAATTACTCTTAGCAGCCAAGGGGCTAACTTTACTAACCCCGAAATTCAATTATATAGTGGTACCCCCGGATCATTGACATCATTGCAATGTGGGACAACAACACTTGCAGCATCATCATTAACAATAGGAACCACTTATTATGTCAGGGTTTCCAATGTAGGCCCATCAGCCCCTTCGGGAACCGTCACTTTTAATATATGCGTTACCTATCCACCACCACCGCCATCCAATGACGATTGTAACAATTCTATTTCTTTAATTTCAAACACAACCTGCTCCAACACTGCATCTTCAATTGTTGGCGCTACAGCCAGCGCAAGCATTCCCTTAGGCTGTGCGGCTGCAGGCACTTATTATGATGCCTGGTTTTCTTTTGCAGCTGCCAGCGCCTCACAAACAATAACAATCAGCAGCAGGGGAACTAATTTTAGCAATCCTTCTATCCAGCTCTATAGCGGGTCTTGCGGGTCGCTTTCATCGGTAGGTTGTGGCACTACTACCTTAACCGCCACGGGGTTAACCATTGGTGCTACTTATTTTGTACGGGTTTCCAATGCTGGCACTGCCGTTAACGCTTCCGGCGATTTCAATATTTGCGTCACCCACCCCGCTCCAGTTATTCCTTCCATTGACTATAGCAAAAGCTATATTAATGTTACAAAAGGGTCCACCGGCGGAACGGTTAACCCTGGGGACACGCTGGAAATGCGGGCTACCATGGTTATTAAGAGCGGTACTGTGGACAGTCTTTCTTTTACTGATACGCTTTTTAATACAAAGGGCCTCGGGCTAATACCTGGTTCTATAAGCCTGCGCACTAATGAAGGTAAAATATATGGCAGTGCGTTTACCGATGCCT
This sequence comes from Flavisolibacter sp., assembly GCA_051955075.1. Lineage (GTDB taxonomy): Bacteria > Bacteroidota > Bacteroidia > Chitinophagales > Chitinophagaceae > Flavisolibacter. The sequence continues at coordinate 14,936 of JBQCHB010000526.1, read as the reverse complement.
TTGATGGTGACCAGGGCTGGTACACCACTAATGGTTTAGACACTGTTGTACACATCAACTTTGGAGCAGGAGCTTCCTCTACCAAAAGAGGTTCTCTAAGCAGTACATCCAGGCCATCTGTTTTTGGCAGTACATGCATCATCATGGCCACGTACCGGGTAGTGGTATATGCGCCCTATGATACGAAAGTCAACTTTAAAACCGGAGCGCTTACCTATAAAACGTCCGCAATTAACACCGTCACCTTTGCCCCCAATAACCTGGTTGTTTACCAAAGCCCCGGATTATGTCCCAATGCGGTTTCGGCAACCAATGCTGTCGGCGCTGAAAACAATGGGACTTTCGGGTCGGCACTTGTTCAAAACCGTGCGGCATCACCTTATACTACTTATGTCTATAGTACGTTCTCAACTGCAGGCGGCCCACAAGATTATTATTATGGCATTGCCAATAACACCAGCTCCAAATACACAGCTGTGACCACATGGCCCAAGCCAGATAATGGCGGTTACAGGGTTTTCTCTCAATGGGATATAACAGGGGACCACACCAACGCTTCAAATCCTTTAAAAGGAAATCCACCTTGCGATAATACCAAACCGATCAGCCCTACCAACCCTTGCGGCTATATGCTGGTAGTGAATTCGGCCTATAAAGCTGATACAGCATTTACCTATAATGTAGCCAACCTTTGTCCTAATACCTACTATGAGCTATCGGCCTGGTTTAAGAACATCTGTTATAAATGCGGTTGTGATTCTACCGGGGCAGGCAGTGGTGCTGCAGGCTATATTCCTACTGCCTTAGGAGATTCTTCGGGGGTAAGACCAAACATTGCTTTTGATGTAAACGGAACAGACTATTATACCACAGGCGATATTAAATATACGGGTACAACACCGACGGGTTCCGACTCTACCAACCAATGGGTAAAAAGAGGATTTGTTTACCTGACCGGACCTTCAGAAACTTCTTTTCGTTTAACGTTAAGAAACAACGCCCCCGGCGGCGGCGGTAATGACTGGGCCTTAGATGACATTGCAGTGGCCACCTGCCTGCCCAACATGAAATATTCGCCATCATTGAACCCAACTGTCTGCCAAACAAATCCGATAACTATTAATGATACGATCAGGTCTTATTTCAATACGTATCAAAATTATAAATGGCAGCGCAGCACCGACAACGGATCCACCTGGACCGATGTAGGCGTGTCCGGTACAGCCACACCGGTGCTCAATGGTTCTGAATGGCAATACATTACTTCTTATACGGTTCCATCGTCCGCTACCAATGCCGCCGATAGCGGCAACAGGTACAGGGTTGTAGTGTCTTCCACTGCCGGGAACCTTGGCAATAGCAGTTGCCAGGTAACAGATGGTATAAGCCTTATTTCGTTGAATGTGCTGAACTGCGGCCTACCTTTAAAAACAGACCTTCTATCCTTTAATGGCAAGTTGGTGAATAACCATTCCAGCCTTAGCTGGAGCACTTCGCGAGAGGACGAGCCTGTGCATTTTACAGTAGAAAGAAGCAACGACGGCGTTAATTTTTACCGCATCGGAACAGTGAATGGTAACAGGAATGCAATGGCTGAAACCAATTATTATGCTTTTACCGACTCTGCCGTTGTTGGAAATAAAACAAAGTACCGGGTAAGCATGATCAATAACAGAGCCCAGGCAAAATATTCGAGGATCATCCAATTGGGCAGCGAACCGGAAACATTTACAGTAAATGTTCTTGTCAATCCTTTCAGCAAAGATCTTTTATTTGATGTAGGCGTGAACGGCGATTCAAAAATTAATGTAATCCTTTTAGATGCTGCTGGCAATGCGGTTAAGCGCCAAACCCATACAGCTTACAGTGGCAGCAATAGTTTCAGCATGCCGAACACGGCAGTTTTGCCCGCCAGCATCTACATATTGCAGGTGCAATACAAAGACAAAACCATCAGTAAAAAAGTGATCAAGAAATAATTGTTGTTTTGGTTATTAAATGGCCTGTGAATTCACAGGCCATTTTTATTATAGGCAGTTACAGTAAACGATCCAGCGCTAACGTGTGCCTGATGCTTACAAGGGAAATGTCGCCGCTCTGCGGCTTAACCATTTTCTACGCATGGCTATTACCATACTGCCGGCCCTATGGGCCTTTGGCAGGCAATTAACAACTTTGGCATAGTGCCAGAAAAAAATAAACCGCAGCGATCGCAGTTTACGCCGCGGTAAAACAATCTTTTCTGCCAGGGGCGATATTGGCAGCTAAAGAAAAATTTGCGCTTCGCACTGCAACGGCCTGCGGTTAGCAGCAAGGGTTCAATGTGGCTTCATTCCTGTCAGCAATGCAAGTCAATTTTAACACCTTGGCCAGGTTGTCTTTGCATTACTATCTAAAAAAATCAATGCAAAGCCTAAATGCAATAACTTTTGATTTTGGTACTTTTACCGTTCAATATGAGCACAATCAACAAACCCATCATTGGCATATCCTGCGGCGATATTAATGGCATAGGCACAGAACTGATCATCAAAACATTTTCGGATCACCGTATTTTAGAACATTGCACACCGGTAATATTTGCTTCCAATAAGCTAATTAATTTTTATAAGAAATCGGTGCCCGATGCGCATTTTAACTATCAAAGCATCAAAGATTTTACCCGTATCAATCCTAAGCAAATCAACATTTTTAATTGCTGGGAAGAAGAGATCAATATTAATCCCGGCCAATTGAATGATATAGGCGGGAAGTATGCTGTAAAATCTTTACTGGCTGCAGCCGATGCGTTAAGCCAGGGCCATATACAGGGTTTAGTGACAGCGCCTATTCACAAAAAAAACGTTCAATCGGCAGAATTTAATTACACCGGACATACGCCTTTTTTGCAAGCTGTAGCCGGCGCTAAAGATGTTTTGATGCTTTTATACGCCATGAACCTGCGGGTGGCCCTGGTAACAGAACATATACCAGTTGCCTCCATAGCACAGCGTATTACGAAAGAAGCTATTCTTTCAAAAATCAATTTATTACACGCCAGCCTGCGCAAAGATTTTGGCATTGATAAACCAAAGATCGCTGTACTTGGGTTGAACCCTCATGCCGGTGATGAAGGTTTGATAGGCAATGAAGAAGAACAAATTATTAAACCTGCTATAAAAGAAGCGAAGGGAGATAAATTGGTTTTTGGCCCCTACAGTGCTGATGCTTTTTTTGCACGCCGCAGTTATTTGCAGTTTAATGCCGTGCTGGCCATGTACCACGACCAGGGGTTGATACCTTTTAAAACCATAGCTGTTGGCGAAGGCGTAAACTTTACAGCCGGACTGCCTTTTGTACGCACCTCTCCCGACCATGGAACTGCTTTTGACATTGCCGGGAAAAATAAAGCCGATGCTACCTCTTTTACCGCTGCCGTATTCGAATGCCTTGACATTATTAACCGCAGGGCCGAATATGATGAAAGAAATAAAAATCCGTTGAGAAAGATCACATCAGAGGTACTGCGGAATGTGGAAGACGAAAGGATTGATGAATAAAACCTCACCTGCCCTATCCATTAAATATAGAAAGAGAAAGCCAGCGGCACAGCTGGCACTTGTTTGACAATAAAAACTATTGCAATCTTTTTTGCTAAGATTTTTTATAAAACAGCATGATATAATTCTATTCTTTAGAACTTTTTATTAAAGAAAGGCACCTATATTTTACATTTTTAGAAAAGATATTAACATGTCAAATCAATTCATTGTCAATGATTAACGCTGTGTTTTTTGCAGGAAATACGGAATTTCCTAAAAAAATATTAGTAGAAACACTTGCAATAATGAATTTCACCTACTATGTTTGCTGAACCAATCCTTAGAAAAGCAATTAAGTTATAATCGTACCCGGCAATCTACTCACTACTACTCGTTGTTTAGTATTCCCCTGTACTATTATTGCTTCTCCAAACTCCTTAAACAGTTTTACTGCTTATCCTTTTGATGACCTCAGCATCTCCAATTCCTGTTAAAAATTAATTTATCCTTACAAGCCATTTTCCAATTCCATTGATGAACATATTCATCCAGTATTTCTATGGGACTGAATCAAATTATTTAATTCAAACCCTAAGAAATGAAACGTCTTTACTCCGTACTTACTGCTACAGCAGTTTTTTTAAACATTGCTTCAATGGCACAAACAGGGACCGTTAGCACTATCAATCCAAACCCGATACCCGGCTTTGGCACACCATTGACTATAAGCGATCCTGACGTTAACGGATTCAGCAGCACGAACCAGAATACTTTAGGCGCTTTCCCAAAAAACAAAACCACGGAAATTACGTCGCCCCAGTATTATTACACCGGTTCTCAAACTTCTATGTACTTTAAGTACACTTTATCTAATGCGGCCAGCCAGGCCACAAACGCCACACCTGTAATCAGTGTGATCTATGGAACTCCTGCGCAAACATTAACTTTTAACGCAGGTTCGAAAAGCTTTACAAGCGGCGGCGGTGTTTACTATTTCACATTTACACCTACGACAGCCTTCCCTGCCAATGTACCTTTCAGAATAAAATTGCAGCTTGCCGTAGGCAATGATAAAACCATTACAGCTACGTCTCTTGCCACCAATGCACTGCTTTATATATCACCAATTATACTACCCGTTAAATTGGCAAGCTTCAACGGCTCTTTAAGCAAAAACACAGTTCAATTGCAGTGGCTAGTTGCAGACAACCAAACCGCTGATAAATTTGAAATTCAAAGAAGCACAGATGGTGCAAGCTTTACAACTGCATCTACCATAACTGGCACGCACAAATCAGGCGATGAAAATTATAACTTCTCTGAAACAGCATCTTCCGGCAAAGTGATGTACCGATTAAAAATGTACGATAACAACGCCAAAGCCGAATACTCAAAAGTATTGGTGTTCAATGCCACTGCTACCAATCAAGGTACATTACAAGTGTTAACTAATCCTGTAAAAGACAAATTGATCATCAGCTTTAGCAATGCAACCATCGAAGCCGCACAAGTACACATTTACGATAACAACGGCAGAATGGTGCAAAAACAAACCTTATCTGTATCACAAGGTATCAATACAACTACCATTGCTTTAAATGGCAATTACAAAGCAGGTTTATACATTGTAGAACTGGTTACAAAAGCTGGTAGCCTTTCTCAAAAAATAATTTACAGCAACCAATAAGTAACGCTAATACAGCCCTTACGAGGGCTGTATTTTAAAGCTTATCTAGTCAATTAATGTTGCCTTGCAACATCCAATGTTTCTGAAGACGTGAATTAAGTTTCTAATTCAAACGTTGAGAAATGAAAACAATCTTTACCCTCATCATAACTGCAGCCGCCTTTTGTAAGGCTAATGCACAAGCGATACTCAATGAAGTATATGCTATACCCGGCAGTGCCAGGCAGGAATTCTTTGAATTCTATAACAATAGCTCAACGCCTACTTCGATGGATAATTATACCATTGTTACCTATTTTGAAACAGGCGGTCAAAAAGGGTTTTACGTAATGGATCTGCCCAATCTCCTTGTAAGTGCAAGAGGCTTCTTTGTGGGTTCTTCAAATCTCCCTTTTAATTACCAGGGCGTGAATGGCAGTAACAATTCGCAATTTAGCTGGAATGATCTTGTTTTTTTGGCAGCCAACAATGGCTATTTAAGGAAATGGGTGTTAAACAATACTGTACCGGCTCTTATTGATGGCAATGCCAATTATGACCTTGCCGCAGTGCCTGCCAATTTCAATGATTTTTTCAACCGGATTGGTGGATCAGATGCAAGCTATAATGTATTCGTATATAACAATGGTTTATTGAAAGATGTATTTCTTGGCGGTACAGGTGGTCATGCATTTTTACCTACCTACATCGTAAACTTACCCAGCTTGTACGTTGATATGAACGGTTCAGCACCTGATTTTACCATTAACTTCTCCAGTTATGCAAATGTAAACCCGGAGTATGTTACAGAAGATGCAGGATCTGATAATGGCTACATCAGGCAACGCGACGGTTTTTGCGGCACCTGGAAAAAATCAAGCAACCAGGTAAACCACTCTCCTGATATGAGTAATGGCGGTGATGAAGTAGCTGTTACCAACAACGTTAGTGTATCCAGTGTAATTGTAAGAGGCGGTCCCCTGACCGGATCGACTGTAACTTACGATGCAGTAGCAGGTTCTGTCAGCAATTTCCCTGTTACCATGAATGTTTACCTGGACAATGGAACGGTTTCGGGCAGCCTGGACGCCGGAGATACTTTTGTAGAAAGTAAGACAGAAGCTGCAGTAACCGACGGGCCTTTTAGCACAACATTTTTTCCTTACACAGCCAATATCATTATTCAAACTACAACGAGTGCCGGTTGCATAGATGGTGTTCGCTTTATACCCAACGTAGGTGTACTTGATATTAAGCTTGTTTCTTTCCAGGCAGAAAAAGCAAGCCAAAGCAATATATTGAAATGGACAGTAGGCGAAAACGAATCTGGTAAATTATTTGAAATTGAAAAAAGCACAGACGGAAGAAACTTTAGTAAAATAGCCGCTACCAACGCAAGCAGTCAATCGGGTACAGAAAACTACAGCTTTAGTGATGTACGCCCTTCTGCTGCCGGGTACTACAGAATCAAACTAATTGATAAAACAGGCCAGAGCTTTTATTCTTCTGTTGTGTTCATTGAAAATAAATCTGCAACAGGTGCTTCTATAATTGTAGCAGGCAACCCGGTGGAATCCTATTTAAATTTCGGTTACGCATCATCGTTCGGCTCAATAGCTACTATAAATATTTACAATGTAGCCGGCACAAAAGTTTACAGTGAACGAGTAAACCTGAACAAAGGCAACAACACCATTACTATTGCTGCCGATGCAAAGTTGTATACAGGTGCATACATACTCGAGCTAATAAATAATACAGAAAATGTACGCACAAAATTTATTAAACGATAGGCAAATTTATTAAGCGTAATATCAATTTTTTCGGTACGGATTATAGATTCGAGGGCTCCTTTCCAGGAGCCTTCCTAATTTGGCCCCTGTCCCGAACAAGAAACCGTAATTGATGTTGCTCTTATTCTTCAATTATTCTTTACTGTTATAGTTTCTTTGCTCCTCAAAACGGGGGGTTGGCTTTGACTTCAATTTAAAATTAGCTGCGGAGCCGGCCTTCACTTTCCAATATATCCTTGCAGGGATTTTACGTAAGCTTCAAAGGCTTTAATGCCTTGTGCGGTGATCTTGCAAATAGTTTGGGGATAGTTGTCTTTGAATTGTTTGGTTACATCAATATAACCGGCATCTTTCAGTTTTTGAATTTGCACACTTAAGTTGCCTGCTGTTGCTGCCGTTTTTTCTTTTAAAAAAGTAAATTCTGCTTCCTTTACACTAATTAGCAACGACATTACAGCCAGGCGCAATTGTGAATGCAATATAGGATCAAGGTCTTTAAACATTAAATGCCATTTTCCGCTTGTTGAATTTGCTTCTCAAAATAAGTCCAGGTATAAGCCAGTTAAAAATGCCGGCCAAACCATTTAAAAGCATATCGTAAGCAGTGGGTACAAAACAGGAGATGAAGAAAAAAGTATAGCAAAGAATAGCTGCCCAAAACATGGGCTTAAATTTATAGGCAATTCCGGTGGCAAGTGTTGGAATGGCATAAATCAAAAGCAATAAAGAACCTGCACTGGCAACAAAATAATGAAAGGGTTGTGTGCCTTGCGCTGAAGCCTGAAAAAGTTTTGTGCCTTCATTCGCCAAAATCCTGTCGGTAGCATAAGGCACTACGTTCATGTAAAAAACCAATGCAAAAATACTGATGCCATACACCAGCCAAATGGCGTTCATGGCTGCTTCCATGTGTGTAACTACTCTGCGCTGCCTGCTTTCCCTGATAGAAATAAATATTTGCGGAATGATTGCCATTAAGGTTAGCAACCAAATATCGAAACCGATTGAAAAGTTCCAATAGAGCTCGGCAAAATTTACCAGGCCGCAAATAGCCACAACGCTTCCCCACAAAATGGCACTGGTGCCGTATTCGTGAAAGCTTTGTTTCGCCTTCTGTATCATATCGGTGATGAGGCGCAGGCTTTCGTGCTCCGATAATTGTTTTTCTTCCATAAATCTTAATTCGTAGTTGAACGCAATAAATGTCCTGGTATAATATAGCCGGTAAGAATAGCCGCCGCTGCCAGTAATAGCTGGTAATCAAAATCAACATACATACAAGCTATGGCCAATATCCAATTGAAGATCCCGCCCACGATCAATGGCCTGAACTGCAATATCTTCCCCGAAACAAACGTGCCGAGGCCATAAAATAAAATAAAGAAAGGCCACGCATTGGTCCAGCCTCCGTTTAGATTGCTGATAATAAAGCTCAGAATAAAGAAGCAAATGCAGATACCTGTCCAAATATGGCTCATGCTTTCGCCTATATAGGTTTTTACTGCATGCTTTCTGCTGGTGCGAACCGTGTAAAGCATGGTGATGATTGTAAGGGGGATGGTGATGAGCCAAACAAGATAATGACGCTGGTATTGGAACAGCACTTTTAAGATAAACTGGCACAAAATGATAATGAAGGTAACCCAGCCCCACAACAAAAAGTAAATGCTGCTTTTACTCAGTTTCGCCTTTGTTTTGGCAATCATTGATTGAATCAGTTGCAGGCTTTCCTGCGGCGAAAATTCATGATCTATGGTTTCCATAATGTTTATTAAATAGTAACCGGAAAACTTTAGTTGTTTGTTTCCTCCATCGCCAGATGACAGTTGATGGTGAAGGATGTAGCTGGTGTTATTCCTCTTCACAGGGATAAATTTTTCTTCTTTTTGCCAGCTACATTTGCAGTCATCTGTTCATTGCCTGCCGTATCCATCACTGACACTGCGCCAGCATCTGTGTAGCCTGTTCCTGTCCCCAATGCGGATGTAAAGGTTTCGGCTGTTCTGCCTTATACAGATCAACTGCTTTTTGAAAAACAGGTTTTGCTTTTGCTTTGCCACCGCCAAATTGCTCCGGTGTGTTGAATACGCTCATGCCCTGCAAATAATATAAACGTGGATTACTTGGATTGAGCTGCATACCTTTTTGCAGGTAACCTGCAGCCTGCTGGCCGTAACTCATATAACGGCTTTGCGGATCAACCATCATTTGCTGCGTGGCTGCCATATTGCGCAGGCTTAATATTTCTGATTGGTCTGCACTGTCCGATGTTAAGGCTTCGGCTTTATCGCACAGAGCAATGATACGGCCTGCCAGTACATCTTTGTCAACATTCTGATCTCTCCATCCAATATTACTCAACGCCATGCCCGCCCAGTAGTAAGGCAGCCATTGTGTTTTCTCCGCATCGCCAATGCGTATAAATGCCGCAGCCATATTTTCAAAATCAGCGGTTGTTTTAGCACTGTCAAATTTTGATAGATTATTTTTCATAGCACCCGCATATTTATCGCTTTGGGCCTGTGCTGCCACGCACAAAAGAACAGTAAAAGCAAAAAGGAACTTTTTCATATTTGTTGATTTAAGTTTTTGATTAAAGATTATTGTTGATGGCATCCTGGCTGCGGTCAATGCCCCAGCTTAAGAAACAACCAATAAAATAAAAACGCTTAGCGGGTGGCGTTACAGCCTGACGTATCAGGCCATTATAGGAATAATTATAGCCGTACACCTGGTTAGAGCCTAAGATATTAGTGACACTGGCAAAAAGTACGATAAACGTTTTTGCTTTATTATTACCGAGGCTCGGCAAATATTCTGCACTAAAACCCATGTTATTAAAATTCTTTGTACGGCCTTCATCTGCAATGAAATATTTATTGTCAGCACTGTTTAACTGAAAATTGTAATAGGGCCTGCCGGTAGCGAAAGTGTAGGTAAGATTAAAACCTGCTTTCCACTCTGTAACAAAACGCTTGGTAACAATAGATGCTGTATGATGTGCCGCAAAGTTGGGTTCCAGTTGGCCGGGATAATTCAGGTAATCTCTTTTTGTATCGAGGTAAGAATAACTGATCCAGTAATCAAGGTTCTTAAAGGTTTTCTTATCCCGCAAAAACAATTCAACGCCTTTGGCAAAGCCTGTGCCACTGTTGTTGTAATCAGGATATGTTTTTACAAGGTCTTCATATTTTTTATAAAAACCTTCTACACGAAAAATGCGGTCGTTTGATGTTTTTTGATAATTAGCAATATAATGTGTTGCCTTTGTATAACCCAAAGCGGTAGTGTAAAGCAGTTGCGTATTCTCAGGCTTTTGATAAAATATGCCATACGCTAACGATACTTGTGCATTAGCGCCGGTTTTATAAGCCAATGATAATCGCGGCGCAATATTGGCTTTGCTAATAATGGATGAATACTCATAACGGGTACCTAACTTCAGCGCCATTGCATTACTTAAGTACACATCGCTTTCTGCAAACGCTGCAGCGTAATGATCTTTCAACCTGCTGTCATAAAAATCATTATTGCTTTTAAATGTGCTGGGGTTGTAAGCATACCAATATTCCCCACCGAAACGAATAGCACTTAACCCGCCTAATTTCTTTTCCAGCACTTCTTTAACCTGCGAAAGGTCCTGGCGATTCTTCACAACAAAATTTTTATCCGACCATGGTTTACCCTGGATCGTTTGTTGTTGGTTAGCGGCGTTCTGCAATTGCTGGTTCAGATCATCACGATTGGTGCTATAACTCAAACCCAAATTCATCTTCCAGCCATTGCCTATATTTTCCCTCCAGCTAATGTTATTATACCAGTTGTGATTAACGATGCCGAAAGCATCTTTTAATGAACTGCTGTCAATATCTGCACGCCGCAAGCCCAGGTGGTTGTAATTAAAAGTGGTGTAATATTTTACCATCCCGCCATTTTTGGTCCTGATGCGAAAATTGGCATCGCCTGAATGAAATTCGGGCATGTCAAAATAATCCGGCGTTTGCTTTATGGCTTTGAAATAAGCGGCTACGTTTACATAATTGTAGTCTACTCCCCATGAATAGTTTTTGTTTTTAGAAAGTTCCTGCAAACCGGCGCCTAATACAATGGGTGAAATAGCAGCGGTGGCAGACGATTTTTCTGGCAAGTCAATAGACTCCAAAATAACAGCGGACGACAAAGCTTGTCCGTACAAGGCAGAATAACCACCGGTTGAAAATACAGTGCCTTTAAAAAGGAATGGTGAAAAACGACCGCGGGAAGCGATATCCGGCACACTGGTGAAATAGGGGTTGTTCAGCAGCGTGCCATCAATAAACTGTTTGGTTTCTTCACCGGTGCCACCGCGAACAAATAAGCCTTCCTGGTTACCTATTTGTTGTGCACCCGGCAGCGTTTTTAAGGCTGCTGTAATATCGGCGTTAGAGCCTGCTGTAGTAGCAATGTCAATGGAATTTAAAACGGTAACGGCACGTTTGCGGTCACTTGCTTCAAACGATCCGGCTGTAACGATAACGGCTTTTAATTCATCTAATTTCTCTTTGAGCTGAAAATGAAAAACAAGGGATTCGTTTTTTATATCTACAGCAATGGAATCTTCAACATATCCTACACCAGTTACATCAATAACATGCGGCCCTTTTTCTGATGTAATAAAACTAAAAACGCCTGATGAATCGGAGACCGCACCATCATAGGTATCTTTTAAGGTGATGCTTACGCCGGATATAGGTTTGTCTTTATGGTCTTTGACCGTGCCGTTTATTTTCACTTGAGCTATCGTCGTCATCCCTACCAACAACAAAATAAAAAGCAGATAATTTTTCTTCATAAAAGTGCTTTGGTGACACAAACGTAAAGTAGTTTATAATATAAACCAAATTGATTTTTTAATCACTTACTCACTGTTTTACTCAGCTCTATTATTTTGACAATAAAAAAACCCAGCCGTATGGGCCGGGTTTTATAAAAATAGTTTATCTGCCTATTGAAGCATTACCTTGAAATATTCTATTGAAGCATTTCCGGTAAGCTTAAGTACATATTGTCCCCTGCCAAAACGCTGCAGCCCTTTTATTTCAATTGAATTATTACCAGGTGTAAGAACCGATCTCGTTTCATGCACCAATCTTCCGTTTGCGTCAAGCAATTGAATTTTTACACTCTCATTGATGCTGCTGCTTTTGCTTATTGTTACGTGGTCGTATGCAGGATTAGGAGCAATCAAAGTTTTGCCCATTGCATTTTCATTGATGTGTACAATGCTGCTATAATGATACTGCCCATCTATGTCTATTTGTTTTATGCGGTAACAAATATTTCCATTGGCATTATTGTCCTGGTATGTATAAGTATTTGTAGCGGCGGTCGGTTGCTTATAATCTACCTGCGCCAAAGTTGTAAAGTTTCTGCAATCGAAACTTTTTTCTACTTCGTAGCGAAGCACATCGGTTTCATTAGACACTATCCAGCTAATAAATATTCCGCTTCCATTTTTCTTTGCGCTTACATTTAAAAAATTTACCGGAAGACTAATGGGGTTGACTTTAATTGCCGATGTAGCGTAACTGGCAGCGCAGCCGGTTAATTTATCTGCCGTAATTTTTAAACTGTAATCGCCTGCTGCATTGAACGTTTTACTTGGCAGTGATAAATTGCTTGTGCTGCTTGTATAAATGCTTGTAGCATAACTCGTACCTGTATTATCAGATACAGCGTACCATGTATTAGCAGTAACACTGCTTAGGTTGAAAGTCACGCTTTCTCCGGTTTTAATTGTTGTGCCGGGGCTTACCGATGTTACGAGAGGAGCAGCAGGAGGTGTGCAGCTTATGGTTACAGTAGCACAACCTGTATTTTCAGCATTAGTGCCTGCCTGGAAACTTGCTCTTAAAGTACCACCACTGTAAAGAGGATAAGTAAGAGAAGAAATCGTCCATGAGGTACTACCTGTAGTTGTTACGCTAAAGCTGCCTTCCAACACATCATCCAAATAAAGCCTAAGAGTACCGGTTGATGCTGTAGTAATGCTTCCCGAAACGCTTGTGCTATTTTCTGATGGGTTGCTTGTAATAGTTGGACAGGTTGTGGTTGGCGCAACAACCGAAGCACTGGCTGAAGCCGCACTGGCGGCGGAACAGTCGGTTGACGAACTCACAGTAGCAGCATAAACATCGCCTGATGCAAGCGTTAATCCGCTTACGGTCCATACGCCAGTGCTATTGGCCGTGGTAGTCCAGTTGGCCGTTGTTGGACTTGTTCTGTTCAACGTTATGCTGGCATTGGCAGTTGCCGTGCCACTTATAGATGTAGCTGTTGAAAGTAATTTTCCGTTTACATCTGTGGTAATAACAGGTGGTTGATTGTAACAACTAACTGTAAAGGCATTTGAAACCGTTACACAGCCAGTACCGGATTGAGCATAAACTTTTAATTGATCTCCGGCTTTTAAAGTCAGATTTGAAAAAGTGAAGCTTGGGCTGCTTGCAGTAATGAATGCCACTTGTACGTTGTTTTTAAATAACCGCAATGTACTGCCAGCAGTTGCACCAGAACCTGTAACAGAAGTTTGAAAAGGATAAACAGTAGGAAGCGAAATTGAATTGGATGTTAAGCCACTTAAAGAACTTGATCCGCTTGAAATACAATCGAAAACCGGCGTAGAAGCACAACCATTTGTGGAAGCTACTATCATGTAAGTTCCGTTAGAGACATTACCCGCACCTCCCGAACAACTAAACCAGTTAAAAGAGGTTGTTGTAGGATAAGTAGTATTGGCGTTACCACTGTTCATTAAAGTTATTGCACCTCCACTGGTTAATTGATAAATCAAAATAGAGGCACCGGCGGGAAGTGTGCCACACATGCCCTTACTACTTGATTGATTTAATACCGGCGCAGCTGGATAAGAAGAACATCCTGCCGTTACGTTGCTCGATTGCAAGCATTGTGATTCTCCTGTGGCTTGTGCTTTCGCATAAAAAACATCACCGGTAGCAACTGTAGGCACAGTAATGGTCCATGTTGCTCCTGATGTAACAGAAGTTGTTCCAGCGACACTACCATTTTTGTATAACGTAATGGTTGCAGTATTGGATTTTGATACATCCATCCTTGCCCATGTGCCTGTAACAGCAACAGAAGAGCCAAAATTAATGGGTGCATTTAACACAGGTGCAGCAGTACAATCGGCGCCTACACCAGTTCCGCCGCTGCTGATGCTGGCAATGCTGATAGAAGGCTGTGTATTAGCAACCGTTTGCCAACCATTGGCTGTTGTTGTATTCGCATCATCAATACCATAAATATCGGAACGGCTGCCCTGCAAAGCCGAATTAGGTGAAGTGACTGTAGTAGCAGCCATTCTTAATGAAGCTGGATTACCAATAGCTGATAAGGGAACAAACCAATCGTAAAAATAATCTGGGTTATTGCCATCAGTTGAAAGCGCTACTGAGATCTGTGAATTCGTATTTAAAGAATATGTGTTGGTTGGAGCACCTGGATTAGTACTTCCGTCTACACTATAAACAGCTATCTGGAAATTTGTTTGCAAAACCACTTCGTATTCAAAACCAGGGTTTCCATTGCTGGTATTGGTTGGCGCCACATAATTAGGATCGGCATAAGCGCCGCTGTTCCCCATTTTATTATCTGTATCAATGAGTACACTGTAACCTTTCGAACCACTGATAATGCTACCGATACGTAGGCGAAAGAAAATATTAGTACCATCACTATAAATATAAAAGCCACTGTTGTCAACGGTTTTTACAATATCAGTAAATCCCCCGGAAGGGCCGGTCGCCAAGTCGCCAGTAGGTTCTGTTATAGCCGGTGGAACTATTTTATACGGTATTTCACTCTCCGCTATATCATTGGTAGTAAAGCCAGCCGTAGTTTGAGAACTATAACCATTACCATCGGGATTTAAAGTAGTGGTGCCGGCAGGCAGTG
>JBQCHB010000525.1:0-4274 GCA_051955075.1 Flavisolibacter sp. | reverse complement strand
ACCTCGTCGAACAAGACCCTTTTGCCAAAGGAAAGCGAGACATTATTAACTGAAATCATAGTACTCTGAAATTGAGGCGCAAAACTACAATTTTAAACCTGCTTTTTTAGATACGATAACGTTAAGAATAGGTGAGGGCAGGTAAAGCATGAGAACAATGATTTTTCTTCCAGATTCTTGGGACTGGTCAGCTAAGAAAGGAAGTGCATTGCAAAATCGTTTGTCCGTATGGCAAAGAACTTGCTTAAAATGATAAAACGATCAAACATGAAAAAGTTGTTGTGTATTAGTTTGTTGGCTTTATTGCTGAGCTGTAATGAAACTGGTGATGCTTCAAATCCCGCAAACCAGGATAATACGAATGTAAAAGATTCAACGAGTGCACTAACAGGGCACGATACATTCAATCAGCCAAAAGATACTATGGCTCCGGACAGTTTAAAAATTTCTGAAAAAAAGCAATAACAGTCTATTCGTTGATCGTGCTTTGCAATTTTTAAGCAATATCAGATGAGGTGGTTTCTGCCTAAACAGTTGCATCCAGTTTTTGACGACTGTATTTCTCTAACCTGTTCAATAGCCAAATGGCAAACGACAACCATAAAAAGCCCATACAATAACCAGCGATAACATCAGTGGTGTAATGCACTCTTAAGTAAATGCGGGTAAAGCCAATGATGAAAATAAGCAGCAGCAAAAAAATAATCAGTGTCCATTTAGCTTTTTCATTTCTGAACGTTTTGAAAACAATATAGATCAGAAGTCCATAAAAAGTAATACTCATCAGTGCATGGCCGCTTGGAAAACTCAGTCCTTTTGCTTCATACAGCAAAGGAATAGAAGGTCTTGGCCTGTTAAAAAGATGCTTTAGAATAAACATCAGCGCCAAACTGCTTAAAGCTATGGCTGGTACCTTAATAGAATACCATTTATGCTTTTCAATAAAAATAAAATAAGCAATAAGCACAAGGTTAGCCGGTATTAAAAACTCGTGAGAACCCAGGAAAGTAAAGAACAGCATTACTTCATTATTGCGTTCGCTTACATGGTGGCTGAGGTAATTAAACACCCGTTGATCGAAGCCTGTGCGGTGCAAAAAAAAGATTCTTCGCGTAACAAAAATGAATATTACCAGAGCACAGATAAGCAGACTGACTACTATGATCATTTCTACTGATAACAATGCCAATGCCGCTGCCATTCTTTTAAACCTTGCTGAAATTCTTCTGAACATATCCTTACAATACAAACAATATACCTCAAAGAAAGCCTTGAGCTTTTAGCTACGAGCTGCGAGACCTATAGTTTGAGGCTGTTTTTAAATCTTGCAGTTCGTAGCTCATGGCCGCAGCTTTTCTTTGGTATAATTTTTATACACATCTTTTTATGGCAAAGCCGGTATTTACTACCAAATCATCTACCATACATAAGGTAGATTATAATGAAAAAGAAAAATCAATGGAAATAGAGTTTCGCAGTGGAAACGTCTATCGCTATTATGATGTGCCGCCGCGAACGTGGAAGATATTCCAGCTATACATTGAATGTGAAGGCTCTGCAGGATCGTTCTTCAACGAGTACATTAAAAACCAGTTTACATCCGAAAAAATAACAGAAACTGAAGAATAGCCATGAATTGCGAATGGATGTTTCATTCGTCCAATCTCACGACCCACAGCTAAAGTTCATGCGTTACTAAGGTTGATGTGTTTCGCGGCTTCTTCCTCTTAACATATTCGTTGCTCCGTCCATGCTGTGCTCTAAATGCAACTCTCCCTGCGGCTCTTTGGCTACATCAGATTCCGCCTGCTCACCAACCGAACCTTTGGCCACGGTAACGCCGCCATCTACAGAGAACAATGCTCCCGTTGCATAAGAAGCTTCATCCGATGCAAGGAACAAATAAGCATTAGCAATTTCTTCGGGAGTGCCCCGCCTGCCTAACGGCGTGGCGCCAATCAACATTTTTTCATCCTTCGCCGTCATGGGACCAGTTTCTTTATGCGTCCACGCTGTATCAATAGCACCAGGACAAACACAATTGGCTCTTACACCATACTGTGCCTGCTCTACAGCCACACCCCTTATAAAAGCATGAATCCATCCTTTGGTGCCACCATAAACCGAATTTTTGGCAAGGCCAATTTTTCCGGATTCCGAACCTGCGGCAACAATGCAGCCTTTTGTTTTTTGTAGTTCGGGAATAGCATACCGTGTCATTAAAAAAGTAGTACGGATGTTATTTTTAATCAGGTACTCGAATGCGTCAATAGGAAAATTTTGAATTTCTTCCATCACAGGAAAAACACCGGCATTATTGATCAATATGTCCAGCTTACTATAAGTATTTATAGCAAACTGCACACAAGCCATGGCGTTCTCTTCTATAGAAATGTCGGCAATAAAAGGCGTGGCATCACCGCCTCCTTTCATAATTTCTCTAACCACGTCATGTACCGGGTCTTCCGGAAAGCCGCTTACAACTACTTTAGCACCTTCTCTTGCAAATTTTTTGCAGATGGCCTCGCCAATGCCTGTACCACCACCGGTTACAATGGCAACTTTGTCTTTAAGTCTATTCATAAAATTTCTTTAAACAGAACCTTGCAGCAATTGTTATGCTAAGCATAAAAAAGGCAAAGCCGTAAATGCTTTGCCTAACTGAACAAGAGAAGATAATATAAAACGAAATGTCGCAATGTAAGAAAGCGGTTCGTTTCGGGAAATACCCATTATTGGGTATTTTTTTTATGACAATGAATAAGCAATCAACTATTCAATCCATTTGACGCAAACGGGGTTGCCTATAGCTATGCGGTTGCCGGTATACCGCAACAACCCCGTTTTTGGGTTTCGTTTGAAAATAACAATGTCATCACTATTTTGATTGGCAACGAGCAGGTAATTGGCTGTTGGATCGAAATTAAAATTACGTGGCGTTCTTCCTTGTGCAGATTCATTTCCAATCATGGTTAACTTACCGTTTTGAGCATTAATCTTAAAGATGGAAATAGTGTTTGAGGAATCGCGATTAGATGCGTACAAAAATTTGCCATCAGGCGATATGTGTATGTCTGCTCCTGTAAAAGATTTTGTAAACCCGGCAGGAGCGGTGCTTAACGTTTGAAATTTTTTCAGTGCTCCGTTTTTATAATTAAAAGCAGTAATTGTCCCGCCCATTTCCTGTACCAGGTAAGCCCATTTATGGTTGGGATGAAAAACAAAATGTCTCGGGCCTGAGCCGGGTGCAACTTTCACCACCGAATCTTTTGCGGCTGCAAGTTTTCCTGTGTTCTCGTTAAAAGAGTAGATCATTAATTTATCTATGCCTAGATCCGAGACAAAAAGTTGGTGATTGTCCGGCGACAAAACTGTTGCATGAACATGAGGACCTTCCTGTCTTTGCTTGTTTACGCCGCTGCCGGTATGTTGAACCACGCTGACAGCCTCTCCAAGGCTGCCATCTTTATGAACAGGCAACACAGCCGCCGTGCCGCTGCTATAATTCGCCACAATTACCCATTTCCCGGTTTTATCAACTGTAATATAGCATGGGTTATCGCCCATGGAAAGTTGTTGGTTTAGCTGCGTTAAATGCCCGGTGTTTTTGTCGAAGGAGAATGCAGTTACTTTTCCGCCATTGCCTTTTTCTGCATTTTCATTTACGGCATATACATATTTCTCGTCGGGAGAAACTGCCAGGTAAGAAGGGTTTGAGGTTTTAATAGAATCAACCACCGTGGCTGTACCGGTATTGCTGTCGAAACTATATACATATACTCCAATGCTTTTGCCATTGGTATATGTCCCGGCCAGCATGTATTGCCTTTTTTGAGCAGTGCATGAAAAACAAAAGAAGAAAAGAATAACAGAAAGAACAGGCTTCATACAATAAATTAAGGTTTGAAGTTATCGTTTTTATTACTGGCCGAAATGCAATCAGCGTTTTGTTTAATGAATTGCTGTCAAGGCTTTTCAATGACAATTTCCCTCTCAACAAGCCATGCTTTTTGTTTCCACTCTAATAATCCAAGTATTGCTAATACTAACAAAACCACATAATAAACACTCGTAAACACCAGTCCTTTTACAAAATATAAAGGAATGGAAGCAATGTTGGTTGCGATCCACCAGTACCAGCTTTCCACTTTCTTTTTTGCCATCAGCCACATGCCGGTGTAAGCCGTAGCCGAGGCAAACGCATCGGCCCAGGGAATGGCGCCTGAAGCAAAAAGCTGTTTTAAATACACCAGTGAAAAATACACAACCACATA
>JBQCHB010000524.1:0-6727 GCA_051955075.1 Flavisolibacter sp. | reverse complement strand
GACAGCAGGATCCACAAATGCGGAGCGACTGCTCCGCATTTTTATTTTTAATGTTTACAAACCAATTTCACATTTCATTCCTTCTACGATTATACTCCCGCAATTCTTTCTTTATACGTCGCCAAAGCATCTTCCAAACGTTGTTTGGCAGTAGTATCTCCCGGCACATTGTGCGAAGGGTGAATATGTAATTTGAATCCACGATCTACCAATATCTCTGCCACCGTAATTACGGTCATCCACACACAGGTGATGAACGCCATAGTAGAAACAGGGCCCAATTTATCCTGGTGATCTTTAATAGGTACTGTAGCATCTTCAATAGGCGCACAACTATCTACAACAATATCTGCAATGTCGAAAATGGTTTTGCCGCTGGAATGCCTGGTTTGTTTTCCTTTTGCCGCAGCTGCGGAGCCGTAGGCGATCACCTTCATGCCTTTCTTCCTGGCTTCCAACGCCACGTCTATG
This sequence comes from Flavisolibacter sp., assembly GCA_051955075.1. Lineage (GTDB taxonomy): Bacteria > Bacteroidota > Bacteroidia > Chitinophagales > Chitinophagaceae > Flavisolibacter. The sequence continues at coordinate 6,256 of JBQCHB010000524.1, read as the reverse complement.
TTTACATTGTTGATGCCTGAATGCGAAAAAACCCACATGGTATCCCGCGGATCAAAGTTGTATCCTTTCATAATTTCTACACCATAGCCTTCTACTCTTTCTAAAAACACAAACTGGTGCACACCCATCTCACCGGTGATGCGGGTGAAAAACGTAAGCGGCAATTCCACCATGGGATGAAAGCCCACAAAGCCGCCGATACGCGGATACATTTCTTCAATAGGAATAGTGGCGTGGCCGCAACCAAAAGTATGCACCCATCTTCCGCATTCAATACTATCAGCCATTACTTCCGCTGCTTTACGGATGTTGGCCAATTGTGTTTCTTCAATCTGTGTCATTACATTTCTTGCATTGGTAAGCCATTGTTTTGCTAACATGATTTGCTAATTATAGGTTGATTTAAATTTTTGAACAATAAAAAGAAACAACAGCACCATAATGCCGATCTCTACATAACAAACGGTGGTTAAATGCTGTATGCCATAATGATGTACAATGAAGCCCATGGCATAATTGATCAGCATATTGCCTATAAGCGCCACCGCAAATACAAAGCTGAAAGCAGTACCGGATAAAGTGGCAAACCGTTCGCCTACAAAGCCAAGCATAATGGGAAAACCGCCGGCCAAACCTGCACCTGACAAAACAAGACCCGCAACGATCAAACCCTTTCCATACAGCTGCATTAAAAAAATACCGGCGAACAGCAAAACCAGGCAGGCCCACATCATTTTTACCTGCGACACTGACCTGAACACACTTCCCGTAAGCAGCCGCATGGTGATCATGCCTACAATATGAAGCGATAAAGCATACAAAGCATTACTTTCCGACATAGCACCACGGCTAATAAGATAAGTGGTCGTCCAGTTGTTGATGATGGCCTCCAGGCTACTCTGGCAAAACAGGAAAAAAGCGATCAATACAAGAAGCGGTTTTAAAAGACTGCTCCATTTTGCAGCAATTGTTGCTTGTTGTTTTGCCGAAGGAAACCGGATGAATAGATAAACAAGAGATACAATTAAAGTAAGCCAGCCCACAACAGCTATTACCTCGAAAGGTTGAAAGGTTTTGGAAAGCAAGGCCAGTACCAGCGGCATTCCCAATGCGCCAACACCAAAGAAAACACCAAGCAGGCTCAAATTGGCGCCTTTATTTACATCACTAATGTCTGCCACTACCGCATTGGTAGCGCCGTTGACAACACCACCGCCCAATCCAAAAATAAAAATGCAAAGCTTCAAAACGCCTAATGATGAAGCATACGCTATGCCTTCAAAACCTGCAAACATGCCGAGGCAGGCCAATATCAAAAGCAATTTATAACCATAGCGGTCACAAACAGGACCAAACAACAACGAACCGGCAAGAATGCCTATTGGCAAAATGGCGAAAAGGGTTCCTGCGGCTACATCGTCCAGCATGAACTTAGTTTTCAGGTGTGGCGTTATAGAGCCCAGCGTAATGAGGCTGATGCCAAAAAGCAACATACCGAAACATGCTGCCAAAAAAACAGGAGTTTTTTTATACATGGTCAAAAGTTATTGCTGATTGTTTTGCAAAGCCAGCCGTGCCGCACCGTACAAACCGGCGCTGTTACCGAGCACCGAAGGTTCAATTGTCACTTCCTTTATGCTGACAGGCTGCGCCCATTTTATAGCTTCTTCATAAATAGCAGGAATAAATTGCACAGCAGGCCCAAAAACACCACCGCCCAAAATAATTTTTTGAGGATTGAAAATGCTTACCAGGTTGGCAACAGCCATTCCCCAGAATGCCACACACTGCGCTGCTACTTCCATTGCTATACAATCGTTTTGCTTATATGCTTCAAATACATCGAAAGCTGTAATGACTTCAGCCGGTTTTTCTCTTAATATACCATTATAGCTCTTCGCATTTGACAATAATTCTTTCGCCAGTTTGGCAATGCCCTCTCCCGACGCCCGGCTCTCAAAACAGCCACAGTCAGTATAACTTTTTTGAAAAGGCTTTTCAAGTGCCATCCATCCCACGGCGCCGGCAATATCGTTCCATCCCCGCAACACACTTCCGTTTACCAGTATGCCTGCCCCAATACCTGTCCCTATAGCTAAAAAAATAGCGTCGTTACATCCCTGCGCACCGCCTTTCCATGCTTCTCCCAAAATATAGCAGGCCCTGTCACTATCAATAGCAACCGGAATGCACCCTGCTGTTTGCTGTATTTCTTTAAACAAAGGATAGGCTTCCCAACCGGCAATATTGGGCGCCCATACGATGCCTGTTTTTTGATAGCTGATACCTGGAACGGAAACGCCAATGCTGCTTACAGGATTTCCTTCCTGCTGTGCAAGCTGCAGGAATTTATGTATTTGCATAGCTATAAGCGATCCCACAGCAGCGCCTTTTCTTTTTTCAAGTGGAAGACGCTCCTCGCACAGAACCGAACCGTCTTCTGAAAAAATGGCTGTTGCCAGTTTGGTACCACCAAGGTCTATTGACAATACAGACATGCGTTGCTTAAGTATAATGTTGAAGAATTATTTCTTTTTCACAAGCTGCTTGCCGCCTGCTTCTTTCGCAGCCAATAAATAAATTAACGAAGCCGTGCCATCCATAGTAGGCTCATTGGTGCTATAGTCGCCATAGTCATCATGGTAAACAGCAAGGTCACTTTGAAATGCTGCGTATTCATCCGGCTGGTACAGTGTAATGCCAATTAAACCTTTGTAAATACTTGTATAAACAGGGCCATCGACCAGGCCACCGTCAATAGGATAATGGCCTAAATGCGTGAAAGCAGAATGCGGATCGACCGGTGTATCGCCATTGGCAGGCAAACCATATACCATGGAAGTGCCCCAGGGATTGCAGCCAAAGAGCCAGTCAAAATTGGCCTGTTCCAATTCTTCAAATTGTTTGTCGCCGGTCAGTTGTTTATACCAGTAACATTGAATAGCAAAAGATGTTGTAAGGTTATTGCTGCACCAGATAAAAGGAATGCCGCGATAAAAAACATTTTGCTTCGATTTGTCCCACACCCTTTGAATACCCTCTTTATAATAGCCAATGATGGTGTCTCTTTGTTTGCCCTTTAATTGTTTCGCCAGTTCGTAATGACCAAGATTAATAAAAGGATACCATTGATAATGTTTGGCAGTATCTGCACCCAGCCAGGGTGTAACAGGCTCCTGGTTTGCATAACCAAAAGCAGCGCTTAAACGTTTTTGAGAAGTAGCAGCCAGCTCCATATCATCCACCCAATTATCTTCGGCATAGATGTAAGGCGATTTTACAGAAACGGTTTGTGTAACACCGGGCTTTATCAATGCATAGGCATAAGCGGTTGAAGCCTTCTCAGATAAATGATGGCTGTATGTTTTATCAGTTTTGAAAACCTGGGAGCCCAATGCAAAAGCACTGGCAAATTTTGCCGCAGTGGAAGAAGTGCCGGTTGTATTGTTCATAAACTTGCCTCTCTGCTGCGGCTCGCCGTTGATGAAATATACAGGTCGCTCAAAGCCTTTTCCATAAAACGAATCTTCTTTGGGAATGCGCATGCCCTGGTGATCGCGGTCATCGCCTATTTGGTTAAACATCCAGTCATTCCGCGGATGCATTTTCAACATCCAGTCTAATCCCCATTTAGCTTCATCCAATACATCGGCCGTTCCGTTTTTCCCATCCAACCCATCTGCTTGCTTTTCATCTGTAAACACTTTTGGAAAATCTCTGTACGCAGCCAGTAAATGATAAGTAGCGTTAGCCGATGTAGTGGAATATTGCAAATAGTCACTGGCGTCGTGCCAGCCACCCACTACATCAATATGTGTGCTGTCTTTCATGGGGCCGTACAAAGTATAGCCATCGTGTGTGTGGCAACTATCCTTCAAAAAGGGGTTGAAGCCGGTGCGTTGCTGGCGCATGTAGCGCAAACAAAAATCGGCAGTACCCTTATACACATCAGCACTAATTTCAAATTCAGGCGACTTGGCACCCCCAGCCTGTAAATAATATTTTCCGGGTTTTTTAAAAGAAGAAAAGTTCAGCCGGTAGGTTTGTGTAAAAGGACCGTAATTGCCAAAAGGCTTACCAGCCGAAGCACTGAACGCAATGCGCTTGGTGGCTGCATCAATCAGTTGAAAGGTTTTAATAGCACTGTTTTCTTTTGAGCACCACACCGCCACTTTTACACCATTGGGTTGATAACCCAGCTGGTTAATGCGGATCCATGATGCTTTATCTGCGGGCTTGTAGGACAAAGCGATTCCACCCAATAAAAAGCAAAAAAGAACGGACTTGTATATTCTACTCATAGCGGCTTGAAGATAATGAGGAATTGTGTTTAAACGAGAGAAAGTGTATCTTTTGTAGCATAAACAGCAATGGTCAGCGTCAAAAATTCATTGGTCTCTGATGGTAAAATGTAAACAGCTTAAAAAAGAAATTGTTATTGCATAATAGCCGCCCTTGCCGGAATAGCTGTTACTTTGCCAACTCGTTTAACCTTTCATTAACCGATTGAAAAATACATTTGTTCAATTAACCAATTATATGAGAAGAATTGTTATTACCGCTCTGGCTATTTGTGCTGTTCATGTTTTGTTTGCGCAAGATACCACGACAACAGTTGTAAAACGCACCAGGCCGGCCGCTACCAATACCGGCGGTTACGATCACTTGATGATTCAGCTAGGACTCACACGTTGGCAGGGCAAGCCCGATTCCATCAAAACCAAAGGGCTGTCACGCAGCTTCAATATCTATTTCATGTTTGCCTTTCCTTTTAAAACCAACCCGCATTTGAGCGTGGCCATAGGCCCCGGCATTGCCACCGATCATATTCTTTTTGACAATACCGAAGCACACATTGCAGAACCTACCACAACGCTGGCGTTTCGTAATGTGGCCGACACCAACCATTTTAAAAAATATAAGATCTCAACGGCTTTTTTAGAAGCCCCGGTTGAATTGCGCTACTCAGCCAACCCTTCCGATGACAAACATAGTTTTAAAGTAGCCTTGGGCGCCAAAGTGGGAACTATGCTAAGTGCATGGGACAAGGGTAAAAACCTGGTAGACAAAAACGGCAACGCCATCAAATCGTACACGGTAAAAGAAAAAAGTAAACGCTTTTTTAATACGACGCGGTTGTCTGTAATGGGCAGGGTGGGCTATGGTAAATTCAGCCTGTTTACTTCCTACGCTATTACACCGGTGTTTAAAGAAGGCGTAGGCCCAACGGTTCGCCCGTGGACAATTGGTTTAACTTTGAGTGGGCTTTAATAGATTTGCATAATACTTGTAATAGCGATCTGCCGAAAGCGGGTCGCTATTTAATTTTAATAAGCTTTATCATGCTGGATAAAAGAAACAAGATCAATAAAGAAGAAAGGGCCGTCCTGGTGGGTGTGATCCACAAAGACCAAAGCGAGCAGGAAGTATTGGAATATTTGGATGAACTGGCCTTTTTAGCTGAAACAGCCGGTGCTGTGGCAGTAAAAAAATTTATTCAAAAACTGGCACACCCCGATAGCAGGACCTATGTGGGCAAGGGAAAGCTGGAAGAGATCAAGCACTATATCCGCGACAGGGACATTCACGTTTTGATCTTTGATGATGAACTGAACGGTTCGCAAATTTCCAATATTGAAAAGGAAGTGGATATTAAAACCATTGACCGCAGCGACCTGATATTGGACATATTTGCCCGCAGGGCCAAAACTGCCCAGGCCAAAGCGCAGGTGGAACTGGCGCAATACCAATACATTTTACCGAGATTAAGAGGCATGTGGAAACACCTGGAACGTTTAGGTGGTGGTATCGGTACAAGAGGCCCGGGTGAAACCGAGATTGAAACTGACCGCCGTATTGTGCGGGATAAGATTTCATTGCTAAGAAAGCGACTGGCCGAAATAGATAAACAGGCCTTTACGCAGCGTAAAGACAGGGGCGAATTTATCCGCGTATCATTAGTGGGCTACACCAACGTAGGTAAATCAACCATTATGAACTTGTTGAGCAAAAGCGATGTGCTGGCCGAAAACAAACTCTTTGCAACCCTCGATACCACTACAAGAAAAATTGTGTACGAAAACACGCCTTTTCTTCTAAGCGACACCGTTGGCTTTATAAGGAAGCTGCCCCACCATCTTGTCGAAAGTTTTAAAAGCACTTTGGACGAAGTAAGAGAAGCAGATATTCTTTTACATGTCGTCGACATCTCCCATCCCAATTACGAGGACCAGTTAGGCGTGGTCAATAAAACCCT
>JBQCHB010000523.1:0-8674 GCA_051955075.1 Flavisolibacter sp. | reverse complement strand
TTCCAATGCACTAGTCTTAGCACATTTTTTGGTTTTTCGTAATTGAATTTGCCAGGATTATGAAAGGCGAAAAAAACAGAAATAGCCTTCCATCCAATAAGTAAAGGGATGATGGAAATAAAAACAAACCTGGCATTAAACACCAGCCAGAAAAATATAAAAGACAAAAGGGTTACAACTAAAAAAGCAAAGCCCAGGGCCAATAGTGAAACGGCCCACCATTTTTGCGGATTGAGATAAGGCGCCAGGCAAGCTAATAAAAATGCAATAGCAGCCAAAACGTTTAAAACGATAAACAGTATTTTGGTAAAGCGTTTGTAGTTTGCCATTAGTAATGTGCGGAATTACACGAATTTATAACAGGAATTGCACAATTAAACGAAGGTATCGAATGGCAATTGTGGTTATGCGTGATGAATAATCAGTAATGAGCTCGTGTTATGCGTAAAACTTTTTTATTGCCGATGGTTCTGTAACGGGGACAGTGCGTTACTCATTACAGATCACTCATTATTCATTATCTATATTCCTTCTTTGCTGGCCCGCTTCAGCACTTCTTTTTCGTCGTCGGTAAGAGAACTGTAACCCTTTTGATTGATCTTATCTAAGATATCATCTACTCTCTGCTGGGTTATTAAGGGCGTTTTCGTAAACGGCTGTACCCTGGCTTTATAAAACAGTTGCGACTTTACTACCTTTCCTTTTTTGGGCTTATCGGGGTTAAAAAGATTGTTCACCCAGTCGAAGAAATTGTTCATCCAGGCACTCCAGTCCTTGCCCTGCTGCATCATACGCATAAATATGAAACCCATGATGGCGCCTGCAATGTGAGCTATGTGCCCACCGGGATTACTGTAAGGTATGGTAGCCAAATCAATGATGAGATATAAAATAGTAATGACCCACAAAGGAATACCGCCATTGAGCATAGGAAAAATTCTGTAGCCGGGCGCCAGTGTGGTGGTAGCAATGGCTATGGCCATAATACCTGCCGAAGCACCAACTGCATAAGAATAAGGAAGAGCTGTTTTTAGAGGCGTAATCAAATTATAAGCAGCCATATAAGCCACTGCACCGGCCAAAGCACCATATAAAAAAATGGGTACGAGTTTTCTGTTGCCTGTTAAATCCTGTAAAATATAGCCAAAAGCCCAAAGCCAAAGCATGTTGGCCAGTATATGCCACACCGATTCTGTGCTATGTACAAACATGTGGGTTAACAAGGTCCATGGCCGTGTAAAAAAAGTATCGAGGCTGGCCGGTAAGGCTACCCAATGAAAGATATCGTTGTCAAATGCTGCTACGCCTGCATCTCCCAGGCTGAAAAAATAGATGACCTTTATAAATGCCAGGAGCACAAAAACGACGAGGTTAATGGCAATGAGCAGGGTTAACGCATTACCATCCTGCCCTATAGAGAGACGATGCCTGTTTTGTTGTTGATAGTAACTCATGATGATAAAAAATCAAACTGCAATTTTTCTGCCACTAATAAAATTTTTGACGATTTGTTTTATTCCAAATCAGTACCAAAATAAATCCTGTGATGGCTCCGCCCAGGTGTGCAAAATGTGCAACATTATCGCCGCTGAAGTTTGCCACGCCGCCAAAAAGGTCTATTGCCGCTAATCCCAGCATCGCCCATTTGGCCTTAACCGGAACAGGGATAAACATGATGTATAACTCTGTGTTGGGAAATAAATATCCGAACGCTGCAAAGATACCCATTATTGCGCCTGAAGCGCCGAGGGCCGGGCCCACAGCTCCCGATAAATTTTGAATTTGTTCTACATTATTGCTTTGAAAGGCATGTAGCAATTGTTCGCATCGTAATGAAGAAATGAGTAACTGGCATGCTGCAGCTCCCACACCACATATCAGGTAAAAAAGCAAAAACCTTTTGCCGCCCCAAACATTTTCCAGTATTCTTCCAAACATCCACAGGCCAAACATATTAAAGATGATGTGAAAAATAGTTTCAGGCGAATGGGCAAACATGTGGGTGGCTATCTGGTAAGGCTGAAATCCATAGTAGGGCTGCAGTGCCGGCGAGTTCATTACAATTTGTTTCAATTGAGCCGGTATGATGGGGTACATTGAAATTCTTTCTGTCAAATCCCATTGTTTCCCAACACTTATCTGCGCCAGGTACACCAGTACATTTATAATGATCAGGTTTTTTACAATAGGGGGAAAATTATCCGGTCTGGTAAATCTGAAATTACTCATCTCTTATTTTCGTTTTAACTGAACTACATTTTCAATATGATGTGTATGAGGGAACATATCTACGGGCTGTATTTTGGTAACGGCATATTTTTCATCAAGCAACGCCAAATCTCTTGCCTGCGTGGCCGGATTACAACTTACATACACAACCGTAGGCGCCTCCATTTCTAAAATCTTGCGCACCAGTTTCTCATGCATGCCGGCCCTGGGCGGATCGGTAATGATAACATCCGGACGGCCATGCTGCGCAAAGAAATCATCATTGCAAACATCAATCACATCGCCACTAAAAAAAGCAACATGATCAATATGATTGAGCGTTGCATTTTCTTTGGCATCTGCAACAGCAGCCTCAATCATTTCTACACCAATTATTTTTTTGGCACCGCGGCTGCAAAAAATACCTATGCTGCCGGTGCCGCAATACAGGTCATACAGGGTTTGCGAACCATCCAGCTCTGCAAATTCGCGGGTAATCTGGTAAAGCTTTTCGGCCTGCTTTGTATTGGTTTGAAAAAAAGATTTGGGCCCGATCTTAAACCGGAAATCTTCCAATTGCTCTATCACATAGCCTTTGCCTGTGTAGGCAATCGGCTGCTGATCGTGCAGCGAATCGTTCCATTTTAAATTAACCGTATAAAGCAATGTTGTTATTTGCGGAAATTGCTGTTCTATAAATTGAAGAACCGCTTTTCTTTTTTTCTCGTTGTCTTCACCAAATACCACATTCACCATGATCTCGCCTGTGGTGCAAAGGCGCACCTGCAAATTGCGCAACAATCCTATATGCTCCCTGAAATTGTAAAAGCTATAACCCTTTTCATAAGCAAAGGCACGAAGTGCATTGCGTAAAGCATTTGTGGGCTCGGCCTGCAGCCAGCATTTTTCAATTTGAACTACTTTATCAAAAAAACCTTTGGCGTGAAAGCCGAGAGCTCCGGCCTCCTCCCCAATTCCTCTGGCAGCAGAAGCTATTTGTGCACTAACCTCGCTTTCAGAAGTAGCTTTGATATCGGCAACATTTCCGTTAGGCCGAGGCTGTGCGTGGGCAAGCTCCCCTTTAGGGGGTTTGGGGGTAAACTCCTTCGTACTAAAAGTATACTCCAGTTTGTTGCGGTAAAATTTGTCTTCAACTGCACCCACAATAGGTAAAAATTCTGGCAGGCTGATCTTGCCAATTCTTGTCAGGTTATCGTATACCTGCTGGTGCTTATACTGTAACTGCTTTGCATAGGGCAACATTTGCCACTGGCAGCCGCCACATACGCCAAAATGCTGGCAAAATGGATCTACTCTTTCTTTTGAATAAGTTTTGAATTCAACAGGATAACCTTCAGCCCAGTCCTTTTTGTTTTTTAAAAGACGAACATCCACCACGTCGCCGGGTACGGCATTTTCAATGAAAATTACTTTTCCGTCACGCCTTGCTAAAGACTTGCCTTCAGCAGCATAGTTCTCTACTAATACTTCTTCTAAAACAATATTTTTTTTCTTTCTCACGGCTGTAAAAGTAGGGATTCCCCCTGTCCCCCTAAAGGGAAGACTTAGGTTTAACATGCTTTTCTTTTTCAGTGTTTCTTTTTAAAGGATGTTTATTGTTCTGAAAAAATAAAAGTCTTTCCACCTCAAATAAAACTTGTATAAGAAATCTCTACAACTTAAATCTCCCTTTAGGAGGACAGGGGATTTGCAACTCTTTAACCCTCTTTCTCATCTTTTCAATTATTTTTATGCGATAGAATTCAAGCCATGAAATTTACTGCCACCTTTCTGTCCCTTTTTGTTTCAACATTTCTTTTTGCTCAAAACGGCTACGAAATAAAAGTTACACTTAAGCCTTTTAAAAATCAGTACATCTATTTAGGACATTATTATGGCAAGCAATTGCCCATTGTTGATTCGGTAAAGCTCAACGAAAAAAGCGAAGGCGTTTTGAAAGGAGATAAAAAATTAGGCGGCGGCATTTACCTGATCGGTTTCCCCGATAGGGCACACAATTTTGAAATTCTGATCGATAAAAATCAGCGTTTTTCTTTGGTGGCTGACACAAGTAATATTGACAAAGTAAGCTTTATTAACTCGCCGGATAACGTTGCCTTTAAAGCATACCAGCAGTTTATGACCAATAATGGTAAGGCTTTAGATGCACTTTACGCTAAACGCAAAGGCGCCGGCGCCGAAGATTCTTTAAAGCTGACAGCACAGATTGACGAGATCAATAACAAAGTCAAAAATTACCGTTCTGCCATTATCACTAAAGAACCTAATAGCTTTTTGGCCATTCTTTTAAAAGCAATGAAAGAACCCGAAGTGCCGCAAAATGATCCGGCTGCCAAAACTGATTCTTTATTTGCCTACCATTATTTTAAAAAGCATTACTGGGACGATGTAAACCTGATGGACGACCGCATGGCCCGCACACCTTTTTTTGAGGCCAAGGTTGATAAATATTTTGAGCAACTTGTTTATCCTGCTGCTGATTCTGTAATCAAAGAACTGGATTGGATGATGAGCTATGCCAATGTAAATGACGAGATGCAGCGTTTTATGCTGTTGAAATTTGTGAACCGCTATCTCAACCAGAAATACATGTGGGAAGACGCGGTGTTCGTTCACATTTTTGAAAAATATTTTGCTCAAAAAAATTACGATTGGCTTACGGACAAAGGCCGAAAAATCATTACGGACAGGGCTTACAGTCTTATGGCCAATATTATGGGCTCGCCTGCTGCCGAAATAGAACTGCCCGACAGTAATGGTGTGAAAAAGAATTTATACGGAGTGGAAGCGCCTTTTGTACTGGTAACCATTTGGGATCCTACCTGCGGTCACTGCAAAGAAACACTGCCTAAAATAGACAGCATGTACCGCAGTAAATGGAAGAACTATGGTTTAAAAATATTTGCATTGGCCAAAGAAACCGACGGCACCAAAAAAGACTGGACTTCTTTTATTGAAAAAAATCATTTGAACGATTGGGTGCATGTGTATTATTCAAAAGAAGATGACAAAGCCAGGACGGATGCCAATATTCCGGGCTACTCACAGTTGTACGATGTGCAAAGTTTTCCTACTTTGTACCTGCTTGATAAAGACAAACGCATCATAGCCAAAAAACTAACTTTTGAGCAGATAGATGAAATGCTGCAATACAAGCTTAAAAATCATTAAAGCATCTATGAAAAAATTACTTGCTGCTTTGGTTTTGCTGGCTGGCTTTTCTGCCCCAGCGCAAACCCTGTTTCATTATGGTAAAGATTCAGTTTCTGTTGCCGAATTTTTAAAGGCCTACCAAAAGAATAATACCGGTGTAAAAACAGAAAAAGCATTTTTAGATTACCTCGATCTCTATATCAACTCACGGCTAAAAATTGCCGAAGCGAAGGAAAAAGGTTACGACACCTTGCCTCAATTGGTTGCAGACCTTGAAAACCTGCGACAGCAAATTTTGCCTTCTTATTTAACCGATAAGGAAAGCGTTAACAAAATGGTGGACGAAGCATTTGCCCGTTCGCAAAAAGACATTCACCTGGCGCATATTTTTATTGCAGCAAGGACCAGCGCCGATACAGTAGAAGCCAATAAAAAATTGGCTGAAGTAGAAGCCGGTTTAAAAAAAGGAACGTCCTTTGCTGAACTGGCTAAAAAATATTCCGACGATCCATCGGCAAAAACCAATGGCGGCGATTTGGGCTACATCACAGTATTTGCACTGCCTTATGAATTAGAGAACCTGGCTTATGCAACACCAGTTGGGAAAACCTCCTCTGTTTACAAATCAAAAGCAGGCTATCATATTTTTAAAAACCTGGGCGAGAGAAAAGCGCTGGGCCGCATGAAGGCTTCCGAAATTTTACTTGCTTTTCCGCCTGACGCCACTACGACGACAAAACAAGCAACAAAAAAACTAGCCGACTCTTTGTACAACCGTTTGTTGAAAGGCGATGATTTTGGCAAACTGGCAACGCAGTTTAGCAACGACTTGGTTTCAGCTGCCGCCAATGGACAAATGCAGGAGTTTGGCGTAGGTCAATATGATGCTGCTTTTGAAAATGCGGTTTTTGGTTTGCCAAAGGACGGCGCCATTAGCAAACCTTTTTTAACCACGCATGGCTATCATATTGTAAAACGCATCAGCAAAGAACCGGTGCCTGCAACAAAAACGGTAAAAGCCATGGATGCACTTCGTGAAAAAGTTGAGCAAAGCGACAGGATCAATACTACCAAATCTAAGTTGGCTAAAAAAATAATGACTGAGGCAGGTTATAAGCAGGCTGCTTTCAGCAATGCAGAACTGTGGGCTTACTCCGATAGTATTTTAAATTTTCAATCGCCTAAAACGGCCCTGCATTTAACAGCTACTTCACCGCTTTTTTCTTTTAAAGATAAAGATTTTACTACCACCGACTGGATCAATTATACGCAAACCTTCCGCTATAAATCAGATGGTAGTGGCATAAAACCTTATCCACAGGTTTGGGATGAATTTGTAGAAGCTAGTGCTCTTGATTATTACCAGAGCCATTTGGAAGATTATAATGAAGAATTTCGCCAGCAGATCAATGAATTTAAAGATGGCAATTTATTTTTTGAGATCATGCAAAGGCAGGTGTGGGGCCCAGCCCAAACCGACAGTGCTGCGCTAGAAGCCTATTACGAAAAGAACAAAGAAAAATACAACTGGAAGCAAAGTGCAGATGCAGTTATTTTTTATGCAAGCGATTTGACTACAGCTAAAACTTTTTCCGACGCTTTAAAAAAATCACCTGCCAACTGGCGGCAGCTGGTAAATGATATGAGCGAAAAAATTGCAGCCGATTCATCGCGTTTTGAACTTGAGCAAATTCCCAATCCAACTCATTTACCCTGGAAGGCCGGAACCATAACAGCGCCTTTGATAAATAAGGCTGATAACACAGCTTCTTTCGCTTACATTCTCACTTATTATCCGCAAACAGCACCCCGCAGTTTTTCCGAAGCCAAAGGTCTGGTAATTACCGATTATCAGAACGAGCTGGAGAAAAGCTGGCTCGCTGAGTTGAGGAAGAAATACCCGGTTGTTATCAATGAAAAAGAGTTAAATGAATTGAAGAGAAAGAAGGAGTGGTGAGAATTATTGTTTAAGCGAAAGTTTGCAGCAATACAAGTCCGAAAATATATGGTTGGAATACGACCATATATTTTCGGACTTCTTCTTTCTCACATCAATTCTTTCACCACGTTTGCAATGACCTTTGGTTTGCCCAGCGTATAATAATGCAATACCGGCACACCAGCCTTTTTTAATTCTTTTGATTGCTGCAGCAGCCATTGCGTACCCACCACTTCCACGTCCGCATCAGTCTTGCATTTCATGATTTCGTTTGACAATTCTTCAGGAATATCAACATGAAAAGTTCTTGGAATAACCGTGAGCTGCTTTTTTGTAGTAATGGGTTTTAGCCCCGGCACAACAGGAACGTGAATGCCTGCATCGCGGCAGCATCTTACAAACTCAAAATATTTTTGGTTATCGAAGAACATTTGGGTGGTTACATACTCAGCGCCTGCTTCCACCTTGGCTTTTAAAAACTGCAAATCAGTTTTCATATTTGGCGCTTCGAAATGTTTTTCCGGGTAGCCCGCCACGCCAATACAAAAATTGGTTTTTACCGGGTTCTTTAAGTCTTCTTCCAGGTAAATACCATTGTTCATGTTAATTACCTGGCGCATCAGTTCAATAGCATAACGGTGGCCGCCGGGTTCGGGCTCGAAAGAGCTTTCATTTTTTGGCGCATCTCCCCGAAGCACCAGCACGTTATCTACTCCCAAAAAATTCAGGTCAATCAAGGCATCTTCAGTTTCCTGCTTGCTAAAGCCGCCACAGATCAAATGTGCCACGGCATCTACCTTATAGCGGTTTTGAATGGCAGCGCAAATGCCAACCGTTCCAGGCCTTTTGCGTACCTCCACTTTGTCAAAAGTGCCGTCCGGTTTTTTCTTGAACATGCTTTCGCTGCGGTGATACGTAACATTGATGAATGAAGGTTTAAACTCCATCAAGGGGTCTAAATGCTCCCACAAAGCGTTAATGCCCTTGCCTTTTAAAGGCGGTAATATTTCAAAAGAAACCAGGGTTTCCTTACCTCCGGTTATGTGGTCTGTAACTTTCATAAAGTGGCGCAAACTTAGTTAAAGTTGCGGGAAGTTGATTAGTTGATGGGTTGACAAGTTGAAAGCATTAAAGCCGAAGTTTTACTTGTCAACTATTCAACTTTTCAACCAGTCAACTGCATCTTTAACGATTGCCGACAACCCGTTTCATTTATTTTTACCGAAAGTTTTTGCTTTGAGCATACGCATACATACCAATGAATTAGTGAAACGTTATGGAGCCCGTACGGTGGTAAACCATGCTTCTATTGAAGTAGGGCAGGGAGAAATTGTGGGCTTACTGGGACCAAAC
>JBQCHB010000522.1:0-2617 GCA_051955075.1 Flavisolibacter sp. | reverse complement strand
CGCCCATATCCCGAAGAATGAGCCACTCTTTTGTTCAACAAAATATATTTTATCGACAGGGGGGAAAAATTCTGTGTAGGGGTCCATCATAGAAGTGATGGTATTTACATAAGCGCTGAACTTTTCATCATCATTGAATTTTAAGCGGTACCGTTCAAAGATCCGATCCATGGCTGTCCTTACCTTATCTCTTGCCTCTTTTTCCAGTTGCGCATCTGTTTTTACCACAAAGCCTTCTTTGCCTTTGTTGCTTTGTCTTGCTTCCTGTAGATCAACAAAGCGCTGCAGCGTTAAATATTTCAAACGCTTGCGCCATTCTTCACGGCGCTCCGCAGGAGAAGCGGCAAAATTTGTTTTTTTAGGATCGGTAACGATAGATTCGTTTACCGAGAAATCAAAAGGCTTTGCCAGGATATCTTTATAAATGGCAGCAGCTTCTTCTGCCCTTTTGTCAAACAATTTTCCAGCTTCTAAAAAAAACTGAACCGGCGCACCTTTTATCTCGTCATCCAGCTTTGTAGAATATTTATCCAGCGCCGCTATATCACTCTGCATAAAAATATTCTTATCCGGATCTAACTCTTCAAAATACTTATTGTAAACCTTCTTTGAAAAATCGTCGTTAATGTCTTTCGGACTAAAATGGCCTTGTGTAAGAATTTCACCAACGATCTGTAAAATTTTTTCATACTTGGAAGGAGGAATTGAATTGTGGGTAGTTCCCATAGTATTGAATGCGAGGAAAATCCCGGCTATCAACATCACAACCAATATTGGAAGTCTTTTCATATCTAACATATATTTTATTGCCTTGGGCATAGAACCAAATTTAGTCTAAAAAAAATGCTTTGAAAGTATTGTTTATCCCTTTAACAAACGTTTTTGACAGGCGGAAATTATGAATGTTGAATGCAAACAATCCATTAACCTTGCTTAACTAATCATTTAACGGTCATGAATTGTACCAGACTTTAAGTTGTCGCTTACCTTTTTTATAAGAAGAAATATTCGTTTTAATTTTTTTGAAAAGCAGCGCACAGAAATTCAACTTCATTTCATTATTTTTGCCAACCCAAACGGTGATTGTAGCTCAGTTGGTTAGAGCATCAGATTGTGGTTCTGAGGGTCGCCGGTTCGAACCCGGTCAGTCACCCAAAGCCGTCATAGTTGAACTGTGGCGGCTTTTTCTTTGTAGAAATAAAAAAAGAGAATGGAGAAAAGAATAGTTTTTCCATTTGTCTTCGATTGTTCCAACAAATCTTCTCCAGTTATAACTGCAATTACCAATATACTACCACTGAAAGCTGTTTACAACCATTTATATTGTTTATTGTTAAATAAGGTTAACAGGAAGCCGGCCGCAATTGCAGCAGCATAACTTTGCAGCGCAAAATAAACATACATGAGAAAATTTTTGGCTTTTGTGCTTTTAGGTTTTACTACGCTTCATGCTTTGGCCCAGTTTCCTTCAGGACAAAGGCGTGGCAATGGCCAGGCTCCAACCGGCCGTTTCTATGGTAAAATTGTTGACGCATCAAACAAAGGAATTGAGGCTGTTTCGGTTACACTTGTTACGAACAAGCCAGATTCGGTTACAAAAAAACCGAAAGAAGTAATTGTTGGCGGCATGCTCACCAGCAAAGACGGCGATTTTAGCCTGGAAAACATACCTGTTTTTGGTAAATATAAATTGCGCATTACCGGTATTGGCTATAAGCAGCAGGACCTGCCTGTG
The DNA here is from genome assembly GCA_051955075.1 of Flavisolibacter sp. GTDB lineage: Bacteria > Bacteroidota > Bacteroidia > Chitinophagales > Chitinophagaceae > Flavisolibacter. Next base: position 882 of record JBQCHB010000522.1, on the reverse strand, counting down.
GCTTTTGAAATGCCTAACAGGAATGCCGCATCAAATGATCCGTCGGCCATGCTCGGCGCTTTGGATAAAGATCTTGGAAACATTAAACTGCAAATAGATGACAAGGTGTTGGGCAATGTAACAGTTACCGCATCTAAACCCATATTGCAAATGGGCATTGACCGCAAAATTTTTAATGTAGAAAAAAATATTACTACTGCAGGTGGAACAGCCGTTGATGTGATGAAAAATGTTCCTTCTGTGAACGTAGACATTGATGGCAATGTAACATTGAGAAATACAGCACCGCAGATTTTTGTAGATGGCCGACCGACCAATCTTACACTGGAACAAATACCTGCCGATGCTATCGAAAGCGTAGAAGTGATCACCAACCCATCTGCAAAGTTTGATGCCTCGGGTGGTACAGCCGGTATTTTAAATATTGTAATGAAAAAGAACAGAAGAGTAGGTTATAGTGGTAATGTTAGAATTAATGCAGATTCAAGGGGTAGAGTTGGTGGCGGCGCAGATATTAATGTTCGCCAGAACAAGGTTAACTTTTTTGCCAGCGGTAATTATTTCCAAAGAAAATCTATCAGCAACGGTACTACAGACCGCATTAATAAAAATTCAGACGGAACCTCTACGCTTTTTCAACAAATAGATAGGTCTGGCGGGGTTGGACAATTTGGCTTTGGCCGTGCAGGGTTTGATTATTTCATTGACAACAGAAATACACTAACTATCAACGGAACTTTGGCTCGTGGTAAAATGTCGCCGGATATGAACAGCGATATTTTTTCTGATTCAGTTGCCAGCAATGGAAATACTTACGCACAATTATATCAAAACAGGATATCAAACTCCAGCTTCAACTTTCGCAACAGCGGGGCACAAATG
>JBQCHB010000521.1:0-6274 GCA_051955075.1 Flavisolibacter sp. | reverse complement strand
TGATTGCTTTTCAGAAAAGGCATAAGGAAGTTTTCCAATAAGATTTCGCAAAAACGTCATTAGTGGTATAACGTCCATTAGTTATTAAAACATGGGCAGCGATTATATTTTCATTAGTGAATACGGTACGGTTTTTTTTTTCTATTTCCACAATTTCATCTAATGTCAGGCTCTCGTTGCTACTTGCAGCGATTTGCTTTTCGGAAATATTGATACCCTGCGGTTTATTGAGATAAGTATTTAAAAAAGAAGTGAGGCTATCGATCGTTTGCGGGCTTGGCTGAAAGCCGGGCATATAGCTAATTTGAATTTGAAGGGACGTGTAAACAGACGAAGACAGAAAATCGTGTGCGGAAATTCCGAGGGTTTTATAGTCATGATTAGAAATAACCGGATCCTTTTGGCAGGCGGTAAAAGTAATCGCGATGAAAATAAGTAAATAAATACACTTCCTGCTACACATCTTGATTTAATTAAACAGTTGATAAAAATACTGGATTAATCCAGTTAAAAGAATAGTATAGAAATAATATTTGCGTTTTAAGAATGAGGCATGAATAAACATAAAAAAGCCGTGCCTTTCTTTGGACACGGCTTTGTAGAAAAATCGGTAAACTTAAAAAGAAAATAATACGCGATCTGTATATCCGTATTGTCCACCGGGATATTTAAATGACCATGCTCCGGTAATTGGAATGTCTTGACCAGTGGCTAAACGGACAGTATAAGTAATAGTATAATCGCCATCACTTACGTTTGACCAGGTAAGCACATTACTTTTTGCTGTGGATGAAGTTGTATAACCCAAAGGAGATGCTGAAACCACTGTAGAGCCGGAAATTAATCCACCTTGTAATTTGCCTACATATCCATTGGTGCAGGTATTCAAATGGAATATAACCGTAAACTGCCATGTAGTGCCTTTCGCATCTGTGCTTAAAGGTACCGCTCCTGCTAATTGGGGAGAAAGCCCTTCTAAGCAGTCGCCACCTATAGTTGCATCTACGGCGACAGCGGGCCTGCCGGTGTAACCGCATTGTCCTCCGCGCGGCTCATAATGTGCCCGATATCCCACCTGGCCGGCAACTGTTGGTGTGTAGGTATAAGTCAAAGGCAATGTACCCGGAAGAGTTACTGACGCAACATTAACCCAGGTGGCGGTACCTGCAGCTACAGCAGCCATCGGAGCAGGGTCGCCGGTAAGAATATCCTGTGCCTGATCCAATTCAACATAACCGCAATCTGCGACCGGGTCTAAGGAAACAGTTGCGGTAAATGGCTGGCCTACAACGCCTGGATTTGGATTAAAACTGATGTTTGTGTAAGGAGCTGTAACTGGTGCACCAGGAGCGCCGCCGCCCCCGCCTTTCGCATCGCTTGTTACAGAAGGTGTTAAGCTGTCTTTTTTACAACCGATAAAGGCAATTGTGAACAGAGCTGTGATGAACACGGCAATGAGAGGGAATTTTAAATTTTTCATTTGTTTTTGTTTTAAATTTTAAAATAATAATTGAAGAAATCGTTGATAAATATGTATGATGTATAATGTATAATTGAAAATCAGCTCTAATTAAAAACAAGAAGAATATTGAAACATTTTTTCTTTCCCTTTAATTTATCATTCTGGCTATTGCTTTTAAAGCATATTGATGCCTCTCTATTGAGATGCCCAAAATGTTTACATAAAAATTTTACGCAGAAACAGCCGTTAGTTGTTCTTAAGCAGGTAGCCAAAAGAGTAAAAAGATTTTTACCAAGTGGATTACCAGTGTACTAAAAATTTTAATTGACAAACAAAATTGTTACAAATAAAAAAGATTAGTTCGCAAGAAATGGATTGAAAACAGTTTTCAAACTGGCTATTGGATTACAAAGTCGAGGCCTTGGTAAGATGTGGAAATAAGCAGGGATTCGTAAGAATGGATTTACTTTACAAATAGAGACTAAGTTTTCGATATTTCCAAATAAATAATTGACTTTTTATTAAAGTGGAAAAATAAACTTTAATAAGGGGAGAGAACTAGGTATTAAAAACGAAAACAACCGTGCATCTTTTCGTTCAAATAATGAAAAGCATTTATAATACATTTTTTTTCTTTTACAAGTCATTGAAAAGAATCGGTAATAACTTTTTTAAATTCATCATTTTCTAAAAGATGATGCCAGCTAAAGATCGTTCCTGTAAGGAATTCAGTATGATAGTTTTGGATCATCAATAAAGAGAAAAAATATTATACAAAATCGCAGGAGAGATCGAAAGGAAGGGAAATATGCTGTTGGCGGGGACGTTACAGTAGCAGGCAAAATAATTTCTATATTTGCAGGCCAAAAAATAAGCGGCAAGAATGTAAAATAAAATTTCTTTCAGACAATTAAAGACGGTAAACCATGATGCGGCTTTACCATTTTATTCATCTTTAAAGAAAGAAGTTATGCTTATTTTACAGAACCTTTCCTATATACATCCCAACAAAACCCCGTTGTTTGACAACATCAACCTGGCAGTAAACGATCAGGAAAAAATAGCTTTGATCGGTAACAACGGTTCGGGAAAATCTACTTTACTGAAACTCATCGCAAAAGAATTAAAGCCTTCGGGCGGAAAACTTTTTGTAAATGCTGAACCCTGGTTTGTTCCACAAATTTTCGGGCAATATAGTCATCTTACCGTAGCACAAGCTTTGAAAGTTGAAAACAAACTGAATGCTTTACAGGAAATTCTTAAAGGCAACGTAAGCGAGCAAAATTATTCAGCGCTTGGCGACGATTGGACGATTGAAGAACGTTGTAACGAAGCTTTGAAATATTGGCAATTAACCAATGTAGAATTACTGCAAAAAATGGCAACATTGAGCGGAGGACAAAAAACAAAAGTGTTCCTGGCAGGCATTTCCATTCATCAACCGGAACTGGTTTTGCTTGACGAGCCGGGTAATCATTTGGATGTGGCGGGCAGACAGCTTTTATACAGTTTTATTCATTCTACGCAAAGTACTTTACTCATCGTAAGTCACGACAGAAAGCTTTTAAATCTCTTTGGCAAGGTGGCTGAATTAAGCAATCACGGACTAACAATTTACGGCGGCAATTATGATTTTTATAAAGGCCAAAAGGAAATACAAAATGCTTTACACCAGGATTTGCAGAGCAAGGAAAAAGCATTGCGAAAAGCAAAAGAAAAAGAACGGGAAACTTTGGAACGGCAACAGAAACTGAACAGCCGGGGAAAGGCTAAACAGGAAAAAGCGGGTGTTGCCCGAATAATGATGAACAGCTTACGAAATAATGCAGAAAACAGCACCTCAAAATTGAAAGATGTTCACACAGAGAAAATTGTTGGAATTAGAGAGGAGTTACAGGAACTACGTTCGGCTTTGCCTGGAATTGATAAAATGAAATTTGGGTTTGATAATTCTTATTTACACAGAGGAAAAATTTTATGTAAAGCAGAGGATATCAATTATAATTACAACCATAAACCACTGTGGAAAGACAATTTGACTTTCCAAATCACAAGCGAGCAACGCCTTGTATTGAAAGGCTTGAACGGTTCGGGCAAAACCACTTTGCTCAAAATAATTTTAGGTAAGTTAGAACCGCAGACAGGCGCAGTTTACCGGGCAGACAATAAAGTGGTTTACATCGACCAGGATTATTCGTTGATTGACAACCATCGTAGCGTCTATGAACAAGCGGAGCAATTTAAGGTTTCCGCATTGCAGGAACACGAAATCAAAACCAGGCTTAACCGGTTTCTATTCACCAAAAACGATTGGGATAAATCTTGTAGCGCATTGAGTGGCGGAGAAAAGATGCGTTTAATTCTTTGTTGCCTGACCATTCATAATCAGTCGCCAGACATCATTATTTTAGATGAGCCCACCAACAACCTGGACATTCAAAACATAGAAATATTGACAGCAGCCATTAACGAATACCAGGGAACATTAATCGTTGTATCACACGATGAAACATTTTTAGAGCAGATAAAAATTGAGCAGACCATTCAACTCTAACAGGAAGTGCAGCAGCCGTTAACCTGGATTCCTCCACGCTACTGTTGGTGGGGACGCAAACAGCAGCAGGGGATTTTTTTTGGAAGTTCTTTGTAATGGGAATTTTTTTCAGATGAATAAGAGCATAGTATAAATTTGAGAGTTAATTTAAAAAACATGGTTGATATAAAATACAGAGATGCAAATCTTTCAGACCTGGGGAGAATTGTCGAAATATACAACACTACTATTCCATCCAGGACGGTTACTGCAGACACCGAGAATGTTTCGGTTGAAAGCAGGCAGAAATGGTTTGAAGAACATGACCCGGTAAAAAGACCTCTTTGGGTTATTGAAGATAGCGTAAAACAAATAATAGGTTGGGTAAGTTTTCAATCTTTTTATGGACGACCGGCATATGATGCCACAGCAGAAATCAGCATCTACTTAGATACAAAGCAACGAGGAAAGGGCCTGGGGAAACAAGTTTTGCAATATTGTATTGATAAAGCCCCGGATTATGGAATTAAGACACTATTAGGCTTTATTTTTTCACACAATGAACCAAGTCTAAAATTATTCAGGCACTTTGGCTTTGAAGAATGGGGAACTCTTCCAAACATCGCACTACTGGACGGGCAGGAACGGGGCTTGAAAATTTTAGGCAAACGAATAGTACAATAAAACCCGACTAACAGCTTTTGAGAAGACGTTATTCAATCAGCAAACAGTCAAATAATCAACTTTTTTATTTTACATTCGGCTAACGGTTCGGGAACGCAGAATGTTGAATGCCGCACCTGCACAAAGGCCGAAATGTTATTCGCAACGGCAGCCCACAGAAGCGAATAATAACCTAATAAAGAAACAGGACAGCAATTTGAAATACATTACACGCACCGTTTGGATTTTATCAGTAGTGAGCTTGCTTACCGACACAGCAAGTGAAATGTTGTACCCGATTATGCCCATTTACTTAAAAACGATTGGATTTTCGGTGGTGCTTATCGGCATACTTGAAGGTGTTGCCGAAGCAACAGCCGGGCTTAGCAAAGGTTATTTCGGCAAACTTTCCGATACTTCGGGGAGACGAGTGCCCTTTGTGCAGATAGGCTATACCTTCAGCGCGATTTCAAAACCAATGATGGCGGTTTTCATTTACCCGCTTTGGATATTTTTTGCAAGGACAATGGACCGCTTTGGCAAAGGAATCAGAACAGGTGCAAGAGATGCTATACTTTCTGATGAAGCAACACCACAAACCAAAGGGAAAATCTTTGGCTTTCATCGGTCAATGGACACACTCGGTGCGGTAATCGGACCTGCGTTGGCCCTTGTTTATCTGTATTACTATCCAGGCAATTACAAAACACTTTTTTACATTGCTTTTGTGCCGGGGCTTTTTGCCGTTATTGCTTCTTTTTTACTGAAAGACAAAAGCAGAATGACAGACAAACCCAAAACTTCTGTTTCGCTTTTTGCATTCCTGCATTATTGGAAAGAAAGTCCACAGGCCTATAAAAAGTTAGTAGCGGGACTTTTGGTATTTACGTTATTCAACAGCTCGGATGTTTTTCTGCTTCTCAAGGCAAAAGAAACGGGACTTAACGACACGGCAGTAATTGGTGTTTACATTTTTTACAATCTTATTTACGCATTGTCTGCATTTCCCGTTGGTATTCTTGCGGACCGCATTGGACTTAAAACGATTTTCATAACAGGGCTTGCCTTATTTTCTGCAGTGTATTTCGGAATGGCAATCAACACAAATATTTATGTATTCTTTGGCCTGTTTTTTCTGTATGGCATTTATGCAGCAGCGACGGAGGGAATTTCAAAAGCGTGGATTTCAAATATTACCAACAAAAAAGACACAGCAACGGCAATCGGAACGTTTTCGGGGCTGCAAAGTATTTGTACTATGCTGGCAAGCTCACTAACCGGGCTTATCTGGTTTCAGTTTGGTGCAGCAACTGCGTTTACACTGACAGCAATTGTAACACTAATGGTTTTCGCTTATTTTTTTACCATTCCCAAACCTGCAAATGGAACAAACGAAATGTAAAGGCAAAAAACAGTTGCCTGTAATTTGTATCCTATGTACCTTAAAGTCGGGCGGTTAATAAGCTAGATTATTTTCGAAATTTTTTTTGAAAGAGAAAGATTCCAAAATGATTGAACCTCTACCCTTCTTAAAGTTTTTAACTTAAATTAGCGCGTTATTGGAAATTATACAAACACACCGAAAACGGCAAAGCAATGCGACAAAAATTAAGCTT
>JBQCHB010000520.1:0-2665 GCA_051955075.1 Flavisolibacter sp. | reverse complement strand
GAATTACACAGAACAAGAGGTGTTATTTTTTGGGTTTCGTTTCTTTTTTTCACCGGTGTATTGTTTGGCTATTTTGTAGTAGCGCCTTATGCCATCAATTTTTTCTTTCACTTTCAGTTGGATGAGATCATCGAAAACCGATGGACCATCACTAGTTATATTGATATGATGCTGCCGCTGGTTTTAGGTAGCGGATTGGCCTTTCAATTGCCGCTTGTAATGTTCTTTTTGGCAAAAATTGGAATTGTATCGGGCAGCTATTTATCCAAAGCCCGTAAGTATGCCATCGTTATCATTTTTGTGGTGGCCGGTGTCATTACGCCGGGACCGGATGTGGTGAGCCAGATGGCCGTTGCACTTCCGCTGTTGTTGTTGTACGAGATCAGCATTTTACTGGCCCGCAGGGTAGATAAAGAAAAGGCTGAAGATGAAGCGAAAGAGTGGAGCTAAAAAAGTTTGAGGTTCAACTCGAACAGCGCTATTTTATTCGATAAATCTTTTTTACCTGTTTTTTGTTGTAGCCAGCAACACTGCTGCTATTGAAAGCCTGTTGCGTCGCACACTTGTGCTACAACAATTCTATGCGGCCATATCAGTAGTAAACACCAGGGCAACGGCTATGAACTATTAACCATGAACTATGAACTCCTCCTGCCTACCTTTGCAAAAAACATTTCAAATGAATTCATTCGATCTCTCGAAACCTGTTGCTATCGGTGCCGATCATGCAGGCTATGAATACAAAACGATTCTTGTCGATCTTCTTCAAAATAAGGGCCTTCAGGTAAAAGATCTGGGTACATACAGCAAAGACTCCGTTGACTATCCCGATTTTGCACATCCTGTTGCCAGTGCTGTAGAAAGTGGCGAAGCCGGATGGGGCGTTTTAATTTGCGGCAGCGCTAATGGCGTAGCTATTACAGCGAATAAGCACCAGGGCATTCGTGCTGCTATTTGCTGGCAGCCTGAGATTGCAAGCCTGGCACGACAACACAACAACGCAAATATTATTTGTATTCCTGCACGGTTTGTTTCTACGCCTGAAGCAGAAGAAATGGTGAACATTTTCCTGGCAACAGCTTTTGAAGGTGGCCGCCATCAAAACCGTGTGCAAAAAATTGCCTGTATGTGATTGCATTATCATTGCTGCCACCAGCTTAAAAAGCAATCATTTTCAATCTTATCATCTTCAGGGTAATTAGATGAATCGAATTACTTAATTTGTGCAGCCGCACAAGCTCGTGCAATAAAAAGTTCAAAAATTAATTACAACGTTTAGCATGAAAAAACTTTTAGTTCTGCTGCTTGCCACAAGCACCTTCAACGGTTTTGCGCAAAAGCCCGAAAAATTTGCTAAAACCATTACACCCGCCGATCTTAAAACGCATTTGTACATCGTAGCCAGCGCCGAAATGGAAGGCCGCGAAACGGCTACGCCAGGCCAGAAAAAGGCCGCTGCGTATATCGAAGATCATTTTAAACAATTAGGACTGCTGCCGGGCAACAATGGCAGCTATCAAATGTATTACGATGTATATCAGGATTCGCTGACAGATGCAACTTTACAGGTGAATGGCAAAAGCTTTGAGTTGGATAAGGACTTTAATCCTTCAGCTAATAACATTGAAGCAACCATGCGTTTTAGCGAAGTAGTGCTGGTCGGTTCTCAATCGGTTGACTCGTTAAAAAATGCCAATCTTGCCGGTAAACTTTTAATGATCGTTGGCAATGTGCCTATGGGTGGTAGAATGCAACGCGGCGGCCTTACAGAAATACTGCAAACCAAAGGCATTGCAGGCATACTTTCGGTGAGCAATCTATACCCAAGAAGTAGTGCGTTAAGCCGTAAAGGATTTCAAAATATCAATGGTTTCAGAAGATCGCTTTCTCCGCAGCAATATTTTATTTCTGAAAATGTGGCCAGGTCAATTGTTGGCGGTGATTATGACAATGTAAAAAACAACACATCGGTTGTAAAAACATACGAAGCCAATATTTTACTTGAGGTAAAGAAAACGACACTAACAGCTCAAAGCAGCAACGTTATTGCTTTATTGCCCGGCACTGACCTGAAAGATGAATATTTATTGATCACAGCCCATTATGATCACTTAGGTAAAAGAGGCGATTCGGTTATTTATTATGGTGCCGATGATGATGGCTCGGGTACGGTAAGCGTTTTGGAAATGGCAGAAGCTTTTGCCAAAGCCAAAGCAGCGGGTAAAGGTCCGCGCCGCTCCATTGTATTTATGACGGTAAGCGGTGAAGAAAAAGGTTTATGGGGCTCGGAATATTATAGCAATCATCCGGCCTTCCCTCTTGAAAAAACCACGGCCGACCTGAATATTGATATGATCGGGCGCAGCGATTCGAGCCGCAAAGGCGACACCACAAATTATGTATATGTGGTAGGCGATGATAAATTGAGTTCCGAACTAAAACCCATCAGCGAAGCCATTAATAAAAAATACACAAAGCTGGAGCTGGATTATAAATTCAACGATCCCAACGACCGCAATCGCATTTATTACCGCAGCGACCATTTCAACTTTGCCCGCAAAGGCGTTCCTATTATTTTTTATTATGACGGTATGTTAGGTGCCGATTATCACAAGCCCACTGATACTCCGGATAAGATCAATTATCCGCTGCTGGCTAAAAGAGC
>JBQCHB010000519.1:0-7358 GCA_051955075.1 Flavisolibacter sp. | reverse complement strand
CGATATACCACGTACTGCAAGTGGCAAACCAGGCGACGGACTGAAATGCAAAAACGTATCAACAATAGCTTTACAAATAGATATTGCCACGTTGCAAAAAGAACACAAGCCCGTGAGCCAGGCCGCTAATATTTTGGATGGCGATTATGTTATTGGCGTGTGGGCTTCCGCCAGCAGGCGCAAAATAAGAACGTTGAATACTGACGGCACAGAAAGCCATACCGGAGCATGGGTACAGGTGTCTCGCCTGGGTATGCCATTGACCAATGAAGTAGTAAATCCAATTGGTGAAAAAGACTTGTGGAATTCATTAACGCCTTACCAGGAAGCAAGCTTAAACGACGGCAAGTACAGTCACAATGCGATTTTCGATGACAACCTTTATAACCCGGAATTAGCCTTGTACATGGATGACAGCCAGTTTGGCTCCGCCGTTCCTGCATTAATGCCGTTGCGTATTCAAATGAACGCTTTAGGACAATTTGATTTTAGAAATGGTAAAAACGGGCTATTCCCCTTAAGACATTCGGCTGCCGTATCCGGTACAGCGTTCGACGAATCGGCCTTTGGCAGTGTTTTGCTGCCAGGTCCTAAAAAGCCGCGTTCTGTTGATTTGTATCCTATCTTCCGTTTGGGTGTTCCCAACCTCCGGCCTTACCAGTTAGCTACAGGAAAAAATGGTGATCCTTTGGCAGCAGGCAAGCCTTTCATTAATAATTTCTTGCCCAATGGCGGTGACATGTTGCGTTTAAATATGGCCGTGCCTCCCACGCCAAGAAACAGTCCTGACTTTAGTTCAGAAGGACTGGTGCAGGCAGCTGTTTTAGGTTTAACCGATTCAAGATTTAATACCAACACCAATTTGCAATTCATTCCCAACATGGATGGTTTTCCTAATGGCAGAAGACTGGAAGACGACGTTACAAGAATTGAACTGCAAGCCGTTGGCGGCGTGGTGCTGGCTGCCATCGGCCTGCCTTATGATGATCCGGGCCGTTTAGGCATGGTCTTAAACTATACAACAGGCGTGGAAAGAAATGACACTACGCTGAAAGCCTCCTTCCCTTACGAGCAAACACCCTGGCCTGGCACATGCGACTGCGCCGGTTTGCCGACAAGCTACCAGCAACCACCGGTGTTAGCGCAAAGTCCAAGCCTGCGGTTGGCAACACCCGAAGTATTCATGATGTCATCACCCAATCCGTTTGAAAGCACAACGACTATTCGCTACAGAATAGAAACGTCTTCCCTGGTGAACATACAGGTGTACGATGCCGGAGGAAACCTGGTGAGAACCCTGGTAAACCAAAGACAGGAACCAGGCAGCTACAGCGCTATTTTCAATTCAAGGCAATTATCTAAAGGCGTGTATTTTGTAAAAGCCATAAGCAATGGGGAAGTAAAACAATCGCTTCAAATAATTAAACATTGATCCTTAAGATAAGACCTCAATCTAAGGCAGGCCTTATTTCGTAAGTAAATTGATGAGACCTGTTAGGCTGATAAAAACCTAACAGGTCTTTAGCGTAAGTTGGCAGTTTGCAATAGAAAAAAAGTGTAAGCATCTTCGAAAGAACGACACTTTAATCGCAACCTAAAAACTTGCTTTTATAGAAAATGCACTGACTACTTTTTGGAAAACAAGACATACAAGCTGGTAAGCAGCAGACGCATAATAACAGCAATGCTGCGGAATTAAATGAAGAATTTTATAACCATTCCATCATTTCGTTTTATAAATAGGTCATTATGAAAAAAAAATTTACCTACCTGCTTTTACTCGTTTTTTTCTTTTGTATGACGGCCTTTGTATTCATAAGGTATGGCAAAAAACTAAAAAGCCAGGAAGTCGCTTTTTATCCCCTGCTGGAACGCAAGGGAACCGCCGCCCTTCTGCCCGAGTGGGCATCGACAAAAAACAATGGCGATAAACTAATACGTATTGTAAGAGAAACGCCAACCGATACAAAATCCACGCTGGCGTTAGTGGCCTTATATATTCAGGAAGCCCGTGTTACCGGCAACTATACGTATTATGATGCAGCGGCCATGAAGTACATCAATGACCTGCTGGCAAGAGAGCCGCAAAATTTTGAGGCCCTGATTTTAAAAGCCATCCTTCAACTATCGCAACACCATTTTAGCGATGCTTTGCAAACAGCCGCGACTGCGCAAAAAATTAATCCATACAACGCATTTGTTTACGGCATTATGGTAGACGGGAATGTGGAGATGGGCAACTACCCTGCTGCGGTGGAAAACTCAGATAAAATGATGTCCATCAGACCCGATATACGTTCGTATGCACGGGTTTCTTATTTGAGAGAAATTCATGGCGATTATCCGGGCGCTATTGAAGCCATGAAAATGGCTGTGGAAGCAGGTGCTTTTGGCAATGAAGGCACCGAATGGAGCCGCATACAGCTGGCAAGGCTGTATGAAAGTACGGGAGAAATAAGAACCGCTGAAATGCACTATACTGTTGCCCTGGATGAACGGCCCGGTTATGGATATGCCATTGCAGGATTGGGCCATATTGCCATGGCCAACAAAGACTATGCAAAAGCCATCAGCTTATACCAGCAAGCCGATTCTGTATTGAACGATTATGCGTTGAAGGAGCAATTGGCAGAACTGTATGTATTAACAGCACAAAAAGAAAAAGCAGCTACAGCCATCAACAACATCATTGACGAATTAACCAAAGCTGCTAAAGAAGGTGAACAAAGCATCAACCACCATGCAGACAAAGAGCTGGCTTATGTTTACCTGTTGAAAAACGAACCCGGTAAAGCATTGGATCATGCCATGATAGAATACAACAGGCGACCCGATAATATAGATGTGAATGAAGCCGTAGCATGGGCGTATTACAAAAATGACGAAGCACAAAAAGCACTGCCTTATGTTGAAAAAGCATTGCGAACAAATTGCAAGAACCCGGTTTTACTTTCTCGTGCCGGGTTGATTTTTGCAAAAACCGGTGATGCTGCCAAAGCAAAATCTCTATTACAGCAGGCGCAAAAAAACAATCCCAATATTGATCCGCTTTTAAAGCAGGAGGCTGACGCTGCTTTAAAAACATTGTAAGTCTCTCAAGTTTGATAGACAAATAAAAAAATCATTTTTGCTTATCCATAAATCATTTCGATCAAACTAAACCTTGAGATATACAACTGCATATTACCTTCTCTTGCTTTATCTGTCAGTAATGTTTAAGCCGATTATTCCTGTTATTGAAGACGCATGGTCGCATGCGTTTGATAAAGCCGAACATCTTTCTACGGTTCATGCTCACCAGGGAAAAAATCACCTTGATATTGAAGTAGCTGATAAAGCTTCTGAAAATGATAGTAGCAAACCCCAAAAAACCATTAAAGTAGAAGACCAGTTTACATCGCATATTTGCACACCCGTTTACAAATTTATTTGCAGCTTAAAAAAAGAAAACCTTCCATACGCTCCGCTGCAGGGCTGCCAAATAACTGCTGTATTTATTTCCGTGCAGGCGCCGCCTCCGAAATTTTCCTGTTAATATTTCAAGATCAAATTGTAAACCTGTAAGGCTTTACTAACTATGGCAACACCGTGGTTAGCTAATGATCTGCTATTTATTTACGCATACTTATGCAACAAGAAAATTTTCATGTATAAAATTGTACTGCCTGCATTCTTTTTGTTTTCAATTCCCCTCTTTGCACAGAAAGTTATTCAGGGCAAAGTAATAGATACGATCAGCCGTCAGCCTTTGGAAGCTGCATCGGTTTTTGAATTGAACGCAAACGAAAGAACAACTACCGATCAATACGGCAATTTTTATCTAAAATCTTCAGGGGCCAATGCAACTTTGGTCGTGAGTTATGTTGGTTACAAGCCGCTCACCATTGAAGCAAAACCTGGGCGTGAAATAAAAATAGCTTTGGAGCCCAACATAATAAGCCTGAAAGATATTACGCTGCAGTCGGGCCGGACTGTAAGCTTCAACAATATTTCAAAAATAGACTTAGACCTGAAACCTGTACGCAATACACAGGAATTGCTGCGTCTTGTGCCGGGGCTTTTTATTGCACAACATGCAGGCGGCGGCAAGGCCGAACAAATCTTTCTAAGAGGGTTTGATTGTGACCATGGAACTGATGTGCAGGTAAGCGTTGATGGCCTGCCGGTGAATATGGTCTCCCATGCACACGGGCAGGGTTATGCCGATGCACATTTTATTATTCCGGAAACCATCAATAAAATTGATTTCGGAGCCGGGCCCTATTATACGCAACAAGGTAACCTGAACACAGCAGGTTATGTAAACTTTTCTACTTACAACAATATTGATAAAAGCAGGATACAGTTGGAAGGCGGCAGGTTTGATACATACAGGGCTTTGGGTATGTTTGACCTGTTGAAAAAAAATAAGGACAAGCAAAGCGCTTATCTCGCTGCAGAATATTATTTCACCAACGGGCCAACAATCAGCCCGCAAAAATTTCACCGCTTTAATGCCTTTGGAAAATATAATCTTGCCATTTCAAACAACACACAACTAACGGCTTCGCTTTCTTCGTTTACAAGTAAGTGGAATGCATCGGGACAAGTGCCCGAAAGAGCAGTGGATAACGGCCTTATTGATCCCTTTGGCTCCATTGACCCAACCGAAGGTGGCAACACGCAAAGGCATAACATTAACCTCATTGTTGCGCATCATTTTGATAATGGCGCCACCTGGGAGAGCCAGGCATTTTACAGCCGCTATGCATTCAACCTCTATTCCGACTTTACATTCTTTTTGAACGACCCGATTCATGGCGATGAGATCAACCAGGTAGAAGAACGAAATGTTTACGGCTTCTCATCTAAGTTCAATAAAAATTACAACCTTGGCAGCAGTGCATTACATGCTGCTTATGGCACTGGTATCCGTTACGATGCAACTACGGATAGCAAATTAGCGCATGTTGTAAAACGTGAATTTCTGAATGACATCCAATTAGGTGATATTAATGAATGGAACGCTTTTGCTTTTGCACAACAAAAGCTTAGCGTTGGCAAATGGTTGTTTGATGGCGGGCTTCGCTTCGACTATTTGCATTTCAATTATTTCAGTAAGCTGTCAGCAGCACAGCTGCCATCGCAGGGCAAAGCCATTATTAGTCCTAAATTAAATATACAGTACACGGTAAATAAACAATTGCAGCTATATGCAAAAGCGGGCAAAGGTTTTCATAGCAACGATACAAGAGTAGTGGTTGCACAAGGGGGACAAGAAATTTTGCCTTCGGCTTATGGCGGTGATGCCGGTTTTATAATGAAACCGAATACCAATTTATTGATCAATATCGCCGCCTGGTATTTATACCTAAACCAGGAGTTTGTATATGTGGGCGATGACGGGAATGTAGAACCCAGCGGCAAAACAAGAAGGCAGGGCATTGATGTGATTTTGCGCTACCAATTCTCGTCAAAATTATTTGTCAATGCCAACATCAATTTCACAAAGCCGAGAGCCATTAACAAGCCCAAAGGAGAAAACTATATTCCCCTTGCACCTACGGCCACCAGCACAGGTGGTTTATTTTACAGGCAAAAATTGGGATGGAATGGCAGCCTCACCTACCGCTACATTAAAGACAGGCCGGGTAATGAAGATAATTCTATTGTAGCCAAAGGATATTTTTTGTTAGATGGATCACTCAATTATACAAAGCAGAAGTATGAGGTAGGCGTGGCTGTTGAAAACATTTTTAATGCAGAATGGAATGAAGCGCAATTTGCCACAGAATCGAGATTACGAAACGAACCTGCACCTGTTACCGAATTAAATTTTACACCCGGCACACCCATTTTTGCAAGAATAAAACTGGCTGTGTTTTTTTAGATAGCTGCAGAAAAAAAAGAGCGACCAAACAAAAGATTATACACTTAACAAAAAAAATTTCATGCAAAACAACCACCATAACGCAAAGCGTTTTATTAAGACCGTACTGTTTATTTTTTTTATTCTCATCATCAAGCCTGCTGATGCGCATACAGTAAACTTAGCACTGGAAAAAGCGCCTACACAGGATGTTGTATGGTTTTATCTGAAATTGGGCATAGCGCACATTGTTCCTTCCGGTATTGATCACATTTTATTTGTAGTAGCACTCTGTCTTTTAAATACCAAACTGAGAACCATTCTGTGGCAGGCAACAGCTTTTACAGTGGCACACTCCATTACCCTGGCCTTAAGCATGAAAGGCGTGGTAACTTTGCCTGCTGACATAGTGGAGCCGCTCATTGCCTTATCCATAGTATTTGTGGCCGTGGAAAATATTTTGATCAGCGAACTAAAAGTTTGGCGGATTTTAATTGTTTTCATGTTCGGGTTGATTCACGGCCTGGGCTTTGCTGCTGCACTCAACGAAATTGGTTTGCCACGCAATAAATTTTTCACTTCCATTATTTCTTTTAATGCAGGCGTAGAGATCGGGCAGATCATGGTGATCCTTTCTGTTTTTTTATTACTGATCTTTCCACTTGGTAAAAAGCCGTGGTATAAAAAAAGAGTTGTTTATCCCATCTCCATGCTCATTGCACTTATTGCTGCGTATTGGACAGTACAACGGATGTTTGCTTAAACGAGTGATGAGTAATCAGCAATGAGTGGCCGGTCTAAACGTAGTCGTTTTTATAAGTAGCGGACTGCATGTTACTGGAAACCTTTACGCATAAACGAACTCATTGCTCATTACTCATTTTTTACAGCTTAAAACTTCCCTTTTATATCACTCGAAGCAAGGCTTTGTGCATCTTTTGCATCGGGCACCACATTGGCCATTCCAAAAAATTCATGTGTAACGCCATTGTATAGTTTATAGTTCACATCTACCCCCGCCTCTTTTAATTTATCGGCCAGCATTTTACCTTCTGTTTGTAAGGGATCTATTTCTGCTGCAATAATAGTTGTAGGCGGCAAGCCTTTTAAATTGGCATTCACCAGTGAAATGCGTGGATCCTTCGCTTTCGTGGTATCGCCCAGGTAATTTTTCACCATCCATTCCATCAAAGGCTTGCTCAATGGTTTAGCCATAGCATACTTTTGATACGACTCAGAATTCATGTCGCCGTTAGCAACCGGATAAACCAACACCTGGTAGACAGGCATAGCAATATGTTTATCCCTTGCCATTATGCTTATATTACAGGCAAGGTTGCCGCCAGCACTTTCGCCTGCCACAGCAATTCGCTTAAGATCAATATTCATAGATGCTGCATTGTTCAACACCCATTGATAAGCTGCAAAAGCATCGTTGTGTGCAGTAGGAAATTTATGTTCAGGGCCTTTCCGATACTCTACTGATACCACCACAGCGCCGGTTTGTTCG
>JBQCHB010000518.1:0-4825 GCA_051955075.1 Flavisolibacter sp. | reverse complement strand
ATCGTATTTGCTGTAAAATAACAGAAATACTGCCAATTCCCATATTGGGTAATTTCATTTATTTTTTTAGATTTGTCTAAATTTTAAATTAGTCAAGTTGAATTATACAACCAGTGAAGAAAATTATTTGAAAACCATTTTCCACCTGCAGGAGACAGGCGGCACAGTTACAACCAATGCACTTGCGGAAAAATTGCAAACCAAACCGGCTTCTGTAACTGATATGATGAAAAAGCTGGACGCCAAAAAGCTTTTGCATTACAAGCCTTATTACGGTTTCTCGCTAAGTACCGAAGGAAAAAAAATTGCCGTATCTGTAATAAGGCGACACCGGCTTTGGGAATACTTTCTTTCCGAGAAATTAAAATTTGGATGGAATGAAGTGCACCAGTTAGCTGAAGACCTGGAACATGTTAGTAACAAAAAATTAATTGATCGTCTTGATGAATTTTTAGACTTCCCTCCTTTTGATCCGCATGGAGACCCAATACCCGATAGCAAAGGAAGAATAAGAAGTGTAAAAAAAATTCCGTTGGATCAATTGCCGCTTCAACAGCAGGCAGCGGTGTGCCAGGTTACCAATCAATCGGCTGAAATGCTGGAGCTTTTGCAGCACAAAAATATTGGCATCGGTACAAAGATTGAAGTAAAAAAATATTTTGACTTCGACGCATCTCTTGAATTAAAAGTTAAGAACACAATTATTACTGTCAGCGAACAACTGGCAAAAAACATATTTGTTACATATGAACAGGGTTTTTAGCGAAGCATCGCTCAGCGAAGTACACCAAAGCGTAGACACGACCACCTTATCGAAACCAGTGTGGAAAAGGATCTTATCTTTTTTTGGCCCCGCATATTTAATCAGCGTTGGTTATATGGATCCGGGCAATTGGGCTACAGATCTTGCAGGCGGAAGCCAGTTTGGCTATAAGCTTATTTGGGTTTTGTTAATGAGCAACCTTATGGCATTGTTGCTGCAAAGTTTGTCAGCCCGCCTGGGTATTGTTCGTGGCCGCGATCTGGCGCAAGCCAACAGGGAAACTTATCCAAAAGCCATCAACTTTTGTTTATACATTTTGGCAGAGATAGCCATTGCAGCCACCGATCTGGCCGAAGTATTAGGTATGGCTATCGGTATTCAGCTTTTAACCGGCATACCGCTTTTATGGGCTGTACTCATTACGGTGCTCGATACGTTTTTACTATTGCTGCTGCAGCGATTGGGCATGCGCAAAATGGAAGCTTTCATTATTGCTTTGGTAGCCATTATTGGTGTGTCTTTTTTAGTGGAAATTTTAATTGCCAAACCAGATTTACGAGAAGTAGCGCAAGGTTTTATTCCATCTATTCCGGATAAAACTGCGCTGTATATCGCCATTGGAATTATTGGCGCCACAGTAATGCCGCACAATTTATACCTGCATTCTGCTTTGGTGCAAACTCGTAAAATCAAACGTGATGAAAAAGGTATCAGGCGGGCACTGAAATTAAATTTTATTGACAGCGCCGTAGCATTGAACCTTGCTTTTTTTGTAAACGCAGCTATTTTGGTTTTGGCGGCCACCGTTTTTTTTAAAACAGGCCGCACCGACGTTGCTGAAATTAAAACAGCGCATGAGTTATTGAAACCGATGCTTGGTTCCGAATTGGCGCCTGCACTGTTCGCCATTGCATTGATAGCAGCAGGACAAAGTTCAACTGTAACAGGAACATTAGCCGGGCAAATTGTAATGGAAGGTTATTTGCGCATTCGCATCAATCCGTGGATGCGCAGGCTGATAACCCGTTTAGTAGCCATTGTTCCCGCAGTGATCGTTATTTTAAGCAGCGGCGAAAAAAACATTGACAGTCTTTTGGTTTTAAGCCAGGTGATTTTAAGCCTCCAGTTGGGTTTTGCCACCATTCCATTGATTCACTTTGTAAGCGATAAAAAAGAAATGGGCGCATTTACCATTAAACCAATGGTGCAAATAGCTGCATGGCTGATAACAGCCATATTGGTTTACCTAAACCTGCGCATGGTGATAGAACAGGCTTCGGGCTATTTTACTAACCCTGATCATTTATTCTGGAAGATCATGATTGCAGTTGGTGGTTTAGTGTTTGTGGCTTTATTGGTCATTACCATTTTATTTCCTTTGCTTAAAAAAAGACCAAAAGACGGCTCAGTGGAAGTACACAGGAAAACACCTTCCACTATTGGAGATATTACGATACCAAGTTACAAACGCATTGCGGTGGCACTTGATTTTAGCGAAAGAGACAAACAGCTTATAGCATCTGCTTTAGGCCAGGTAAATGAGTTTACAAAAATTATTTTCATACACATTGTTGAAAGTGCACCGGCAAGAATATTGGGTAATGAAGCCGACGATTATGAGTCCCGCCACGACCAGGAAAAACTGGATAAGTATGTGGCTTATGTAAATGAAAGAGGTATTTCTGCTGAAAGCAAACTTGGTTTCAAAAGCCGTAACAAAGAAATACCGCGGTTGGTAAAAGAAGTCAATGCTGACTTACTGGTTATCGGTGCCCATGGTCATAGTGGCGTAAAAGATTGGCTGTACGGAGAAACCATTGACGCCGTGCGGCACCAGCTGAAAATACCAGTGCTGATCGTGAGCGGCTAAATCTATTTTAATTCACAAACACAGTTTAAAAACTTTCGGTCTTCTTCATACGGTCGTAAAATTCATTTTGCAATTGCAAGGTTTTGGTGTCTGCCTTTATAGCCTTTAAAGTTTTTGCCAGGGCCTCTACGGTAAAGTCAGTAATTACTTTGCCTAATGCTGTTGTCGCCTTAGCTCCTTCGCCGGCATAATGATTGGGAAAAGAAGCATACCACCAAATAGCCGTGTAGGCGTCGGGAATAGATAATCTTTTTTGATTGGCGCCTGATTCATTTTTTGCACTATCCATTTTTACCAGGTCGGGCCGCAAGTATAAAAGCGTGGAAGTTTCCTTTTCGCCTGCATGCATGTCGCCTGAAGCGTCGGATCTGCGAAGTTTTTTTACCTGTGCATTCAATGCGGAATCAGCTGTAGGCTGAAAAAAATAAACCGCATAATTATGCCGCTTTTCCAATTGCGTTTGTATAAAGAAACGCAACAAATCAGGATTGCCGCCATGCCCGTTAATGATGACGATTTTTGTGAAGCCATTGCGGGCAATCTCCTCGCAGGTGGCTTCTAATAATTGCAATACTAATGTGCTGGGCAAAGCAAAAGTGCCGGGCTGGTGTCGTGCTTCGTAAATCTGCCCGTAAAAATAATCAGGGAAAACAACCGCATACTCCTTTTTGGTAGCTCTTGCAGCCCATTCGCGTACATGAATAAGATCGGAACCAATGGGTGCATGTGGACCATGTTTTTCTAAGATACCAATAGGCAAAATGCATGTCCTGGCAGAAGAGTCTAATGCCTTTGGCCAGTCGCTTGCAGTAAGTTCATCCCAACGCGATGGCAAGCTTTGTGCGCCGATCTTTGAAGTAGATAAAGCCAAAAGCAATATGATCATTGCGGTGATAAGTAGGTTGCGCATAGAAGTTTTTTCAACATTGAATATACTGTTTTCGTCTGAAGCCTATTCCGATTCCAGCCTGCCTGAAAGATGAAATTTTCAGGAGCTGTTTTTACAATAATTGTAAATTCAATTTTAAAAATCATTTACGCATGAATCATAGCCGCCGCCAGTTTGTAAAAAACACAGCAACAATAGCAGCAGGCATCGCCCTGGCGCCACATGCATTTAGCACGATTAATTCAAATGCCTCTTTTCAAATATCGTTGACAGAATGGTCGTTGCACAAAGCATTGTTTGATAAAAAAATTGACAACCTCGATTTCCCTTCCATCGCCAAAAACACTTACGGCATTAACGTGGTTGAATATGTCAATCAATTTTTCAAGGATAAAGCAGAAGATACTGCTTACTTAAATGATCTGCTTAACCGCTGCAAAGACAATGGCGTGAAAAATCATTTGATCATGATTGACGGCGAAGGCGGACTGGCAGAATTGGATGACGCAACAAGATTGAAAGCTGTAGAAAACCATTACAAATGGGTAAATGCAGCTAAATATTTAGGTTGTCGTACCATCAGGGTAAATGCACATGGTGAAGGCAATAGTGAAGATGTTCAAAAAGCAGCAGTTGATGGATTGGGCCGGCTGGGCGAGTACGGGCAAAAAGAAGGCATCAACATTATAGTGGAAAATCATGGAGGCTATAGTTCAAACGGCCAATGGCTGTCAGCCGTGATGAAACAGGTAAACAAAAAAAATGTAGGCACACTGCCGGACTTTGGTAATTTTTGTTTGAAGCGGGATGAAAAGTACAACTGTCTTGAACCGTATGACCGCTATAAGGGCACATCGGAACTGATGCCTTATGCCAAAGGGGTTAGCGCCAAAACCTATGATTTTGATGAGCAGGGAAATTGCATTGAAACCGACTACAACAGAATGCTTTCTATTATTAAAAACGCAGGCTTCAATGGGTATATCGGCATTGAATACGAAGGCAACAAACTAAGCGAAGAAGAAGGCATCAGAAAAACAAAAGCCTTGCTGGAAAAAGCAGCAAAAGAAACAGGATATAAAATTGCATGATAAAATAGTGAGTAATCAGTAATGAGTAAAGCCTTACAGGGATCAAAGTAACTGCTGTAAAACGTTTTTACCTATAACACGAACTCATTACTGATTATTGATTATTCATCGCTTACAGCTTTTTGATTTTAATATTTCTGAACCACACATCGGCTCCGTGATCTTGCAGGCCAATTCTTCCCTTGGTGTAAGTGCCAAAGCCTTGCATGTCT
>JBQCHB010000517.1:0-6001 GCA_051955075.1 Flavisolibacter sp. | reverse complement strand
CATATTGATACGTTGCTGCTACAGCCTCGTCATCACCAACATCACGGTTGTTTTGCGCCTTGTTGGTAAGCGTATCCATTGCTTTTGCAAAAGCATCCCTTTCTTTGGCAGGAAAAGGCTCGGCATTTTTTCCAAAAACGTAAGGCAGGAAATAAATAAGCGCTGTCAGAGCCAGCAAAGCCAAAACGCCGATTCTGTCTTTCTTGCTAACGCTGAGGCAGTTTTTAATAAAGTTTTTTATGGACATTGGAAAAAGTTACAATGTATTAAAACAATCCCAAAACTTTTTCGGCTTAATCTTTGTGTGCAAAAAAACCTTGTTGGTGTAGCTTAAATCCTTACTTTTGCAGTCCTTTAGTTTTGGCCAAAAACATTTTGACGTCGCAATTCATGCTTAAATAGTTCAGTTACAATCGCTTTTATTTTCAACGGAATAAAGGCCTGTAAATGATTTGCCCCGTCATAAAACATTAAACCGGTTTTTAATCATATGCCTACAACTTTGAATCAAAGGGTCAATTTCGGTAAAATCGGAAACATTGCCGACACCCCTGACCTTCTTGCTGTTCAGATCCAGTCTTTTAAAGAGTTCTTCCAGTTAGAAACCACTCCCGACAAGCGAAATGTAGAAGGTTTATTCCGTGTGTTTAAGGAAAATTTTCCTATCACTGACACCCGCAACATTTTCGTTTTGGAGTTCCTGGATTATTTCATTGATCCGCCCCGTTACACTATTGAAGAGTGTATGGAGCGTGGCTTAACCTATGCTGTGCCTCTAAAAGCAAAGCTGCGCTTAAGCTGTAACGATGAAGAGCACATTGACTTCCAAACTATTGTTCAGGATGTGTTTTTGGGAAATATTCCTTACATGACGCCCCGTGGTACTTTTGTTATCAACGGTGCTGAACGTGTAGTTGTTTCTCAGTTGCACCGTTCACCTGGTGTATTCTTCGGCCAGTCTGTTCACCCCAACGGAACAAAGATTTACTCTGCAAGAGTAATTCCGTTCAAAGGTGCCTGGATGGAATTTGCAACCGACATCAACAATGTGATGTATGCTTACATCGACCGTAAGAAAAAATTCCCTGTAACGACATTGCTTCGTTCTATCGGTTACGAAACTGATAAAGACATTCTTGAATTATTTGGAATGGCTGATGAAGTAAAAGGTGATAAAAAATCTTTACAGAAATATGTTGGCCGCCGTTTAGCTGCACGTGTTCTTCGTAGTTGGGTTGAAGACTTTGTTGATGAAGATACCGGTGAAGTTGTTTCTATTGAGAGAAACGAAGTGATCCTGGAACGTGACTCTATTTTGGATGAAGAAGCAATTGATACCATTTCTGAAATGGATATCAAATCTGTTTTTGTTCAGAAAGAAGATGTTGGCGGTGACTATGCAATCATCTATAACACTTTAAATAAAGATACCTCTAACTCCGAGTTAGAAGCTGTTCAGGTGATCTACCGCCAATTACGCGGCGCTGATGCTCCGGATAATGAAACAGCCCGTGGTATTATCGATAAATTGTTCTTCTCTGATAAGCGTTATGATCTTGGTGAAGTTGGTCGTTATAAGATCAACCGCAAACTTGGTTTGAATGCTGATATTACGCAGAAGACGTTAACTAAAGAAGATATTATCCTGATCATCAAATATCTCGTTCGCTTAACCAATGGTAAGGCTGAGATTGATGATATCGATCACTTGTCAAACCGCCGTGTGCGCACAGTGGGAGAACAATTATATGCACAGTTCGGTGTGGGTCTGGCTCGTATGGCAAGAACCATTCGTGAAAGAATGAACGTTCGTGATAACGAGGTATTCACCCCGGTTGACCTGATCAATGCAAGAACACTTTCTTCTGTGATCAATTCATTCTTCGGTACATCGCAATTGTCTCAGTTCCTAGATCAAACAAATCCTCTTTCTGAAATCACGCACAAACGTCGTATTTCAGCTCTCGGACCCGGTGGTTTAAGCCGTGAAAGAGCAGGTTTCGAGGTACGTGACGTACACTATTCTCACTATGGCCGTTTGTGCACCATTGAAACGCCTGAAGGTCCAAACATTGGTTTGATCTCCACACTTTGTGTGCATGCTACGATCAATGAAATGGGCTTTATTGAAACACCTTACCGTAAAGTACACAACGGTAAAGTGGATATGAAGCAACTGACCTTCCTGAGTGCAGAAGAAGAAGACAATGCAAAAATTGCCCAGGCCAATACGCCATTGGATGATAAAGGAAACTTTGCTGAAGATAAAATTGTGAGCCGCGAAACAGGTGATTTCCCTATTCTTGATAAAAATGAAGTGGAATACATGGACGTAGCGCCAAACCAGATTGTTGGTTTATCAGCGTCATTGATTCCCTTCCTTGAGCATGACGATGCCAACCGTGCATTGATGGGATCGAACATGCAACGCCAGGCAGTTCCTTTATTGCGTCCTGATGTTCCTGTTGTTGGTACCGGTTTGGAAGGCAAGGCTGCCCGTGATGCAAGAATTCAGATTCATGCAGAAGGTAATGGTGTTGTTGAATTTGTGGATGCTAACGAAATTCATGTTCGTTACAACCGCAACGAAGAGCAGCGTTTGGTGTCTTTTGAAGATGATCTGATCATTTATAAATTAACCAAGTTCATTAAAACCAACCAGGAAACTTCTATCAACCTGAAGCCTGCTGTTAAAAAAGGACAGCATGTAAAAGAAGGTGATTTCCTGACTGAAGGTTATGCTACCAAAGATGGTGAATTAGCATTGGGTAAGAATTTGAAAGTGGCCTTCATGCCATGGAAAGGTTACAACTTCGAGGATGCCATTGTGATCAGCGAAAGAGTGGTAAAAGAAGATATGTTTACTTCCGTTCACATCTCTGAATATGAACTGGAAGTTCGTGATACAAAATTGGGCGAAGAAGAGTTGACGCCGGATATTCCAAACGTTTCTGAAGAAGCAACAAAAGATTTGGATGAAAACGGTATCATTCGCATCGGTGCTCAAATTAAAGAAGGTGATATCCTAATTGGTAAGATCACTCCCAAAGGTGAATCGGATCCAACACCTGAAGAAAAATTATTGCGTGCCATCTTTGGTGACAAAGCTGGTGATGCAAAAGATGCTTCATTGAAAGCTCCGAACGGAGTAGAAGGTGTGGTGATCAACAAAAAATTATTCCAGAGAGCTAAGAAAGATAAAAACGCAAAAGTTCGTGAAAAAGCAGCCATTGAAAAACTGGAGAAGATCCATGAAAAGAATATGGCTGATTTAATGGAAGTATTGCTGGATAAATTGCAAACCCTGTTGAAAGAAAAAGCTTCTGCAGGTGTTAGCAACAATTTTGGTGAAGTGTTGATCGGTAAAGGCGCCAAATTCACGCAAAAGAATTTAGCCGGTATTGATTACATGAACGTAAATCCATTAGGTTGGACAGGCGATGCCAAAGTTGATGACCAGATCAACATTCTGTTGCACAACTACAGCATTAAATACAATGAAGAATTAGGCCGGTACAAAAGAGAGAAATTCAACATCTCTATTGGTGATGAATTACCTGCAGGTGTATTGAAACTGGCTAAGGTTTACATCGCTGTAAAACGTAAGTTGAAAGTGGGTGATAAAATGGCCGGACGCCACGGAAACAAAGGTATTGTTGCCAAAATTGTTCGCCAGGAAGACATGCCGTTCTTAGAAGATGGAACACCTGTTGACATTGTGTTGAACCCATTAGGTGTACCAAGCCGTATGAACCTTGGACAGATCTATGAAACTGTTTTAGGTTGGGCTGGTGAAAAATTGGGTGTACGCTTTGCCACGCCAATCTTCGATGGTGCTTCAGTAGACGATATTGCTAAGCATATTGAAGAAGCCAATCTTCCTTCATTCGGTCATACGCATTTGTATGATGGTGAAACCGGTGAACGTTTCCACCAAAAAGCAACTGTGGGCATTATCTACATCATCAAATTGCACCACATGGTGGATGATAAAATGCACGCCAGGAGCATCGGGCCATACAGCTTAATTACACAGCAGCCGTTGGGTGGTAAAGCACAATTTGGTGGCCAGCGTTTTGGTGAGATGGAAGTGTGGGCATTGGAAGCTTATGGGGCCTCTAACATTCTCCAGGAATTGTTAACGATCAAATCGGATGACATTATTGGCCGTGCAAAAACATACGAAGCCATTGTAAAAGGTGAGAATGTACCACGTGCCGGTATTCCTGAATCATTCAATGTATTGGTGCATGAGTTGAGAGGCCTGGGATTAGATCTTAAGTTCCACGATTAATGCCCTCTGTCTCCCTAAAGGGAGGAGACTTAGGTTGGAGAATTTTTCGATAACAATTAGTTCTTTAGAATAAAGTTGATGATGATGTTACCGGCGGCGTTGCTACCATTTAACTGTTGTTGCGTCGCACTCTTGTACGTTTTGTAATCCTGTTCAGCACTGCTCAACAGAATTACTACAGATGAACGGAGCGTCGCAAGCAAAAATCATAGTAGCAATGAAGCTGGCAACAAAATCTAAAATCTAAAATCGTAAATCGTAAATATTTATGGCTTTTAATAAAAGAGATAATCGTCCGAGACCATCGTTTTCAAAAATTACGATCGGACTGGCTTCACCAGACAGCATTTTGGAGAAAAGCTTTGGTGAAGTGCTGAAGCCTGAAACCATTAACTATCGTACGTACAAACCTGAACGTGATGGTTTGTTCTGCGAAAGAATTTTTGGACCTGTAAAAGATTACGAATGTGCTTGTGGTAAATATAAGCGTATTCGTTATAAAGGCATTGTTTGCGACCGTTGTGGTGTGGAAGTAACAGAGAAGAAAGTGCGTCGTGAAAGAATGGGGCACATTAAATTGGTTGTTCCTGTTGTACATATTTGGTACTTCAAATCTCTTCCTAATAAGATCGGTTATTTGTTAGGAATGAGCTCTAAGAAATTAGAGACTATTGTTTACTACGAACGTTTCGTAGTAATTCAACCAGGCCTTCGTGCTGATAAAGGACAGAACTACGGAGATCTTTTAACGGAAGAAGAATACCTGGACATTTTGGATACGCTTCCAAAAGACAACCAGTATCTGCCTGATGAGGATCCAAACAAATTCATTGCGAAGATGGGTGCTGAAGCGGTACACGATCTTTTAGCGAGAATTGACCTGGACCAATTGTCATTTGATTTAAGAAACGCTGCAGCTACTGAAACATCGCAACAACGCAAGGCAGATGCCTTAAAGCGTTTGTCGGTTGTTGAATCTTTCCGTGATGCACAAACGAGAATCTCTAACCGTCCTGAGTGGATGGTAATGCAATACATTCCTGTTATTCCACCGGAACTTCGTCCTTTAGTTCCCTTGGATGGCGGTCGTTTCGCTTCTTCTGATCTGAACGATTTGTATCGCCGTGTGATCATCCGTAACAATCGTTTGAAGCGTTTGTTGGAGATCAAAGCACCAGAGGTGATCCTGCGTAATGAAAAACGCATGTTGCAGGAAGCAGTTGACAGCTTATTTGATAACTCCCGTAAATCAAACGCTGTTAAAGCAGAAGGTGGCCGTGCATTAAAATCACTTTCCGATGTATTGAAAGGCAAGCAGGGACGCTTCCGCCAAAACCTTTTGGGTAAACGTGTTGACTACTCTGGCCGCTCTGTAATTGTAGTTGGACCTGAGTTGAAATTGTTTGAGTGCGGGTTGCCAAAAGATATGGCTGCCGAATTGTTTAAGCCATTCATTATTCGCAAATTAATAGAAAGAGGTATCGTAAAAACAGTGAAGTCTGCAAGAAAGCTTGTTGATAAAAAAGAAGCCATTGTTTGGGATATCCTCGAAAATATTTTGAAAGGTCACCCTATCATGTTAAACCGTGCCCCAACGCTGCACCGTTTATCAATACAGGCCTTTCAGCCAAAATTAGTAGAAGGTAAAGCTATTCAGTTGCACCCATTGGTAACTACGGCTTTCAACGCCGACTTTGATGGTGACCA
>JBQCHB010000516.1:0-5280 GCA_051955075.1 Flavisolibacter sp. | reverse complement strand
TTTGAATGAAAAGATTTTGATTTAATATGACCACAAATCCTGTTCGTAATTGAAGATGCGCTCTTTAACATTATCGCCTTCCAACAAGGCCAAAATAGGATCCTTGATCATCTGGCGAATCACTTTATTTCCAGGATTATCTAAAGTAGATTTTGTAATGTAGCTGCTGAACATACGGCTTTCAAAAAGCTCTTCCCAGGTCATACGTCCATAACCCATGTTCTTTGGATTGTACACTTCATACTTAGCCAAGGTTTTGCGCAGGTCGGGGTAATATACCCAAAACAGCACTTCGTTTTGGATTTGATTACCTCTTTGAATTTGCTTAACCGGTGCTATTCCCAATATGCGTACAAATAACCGGCTAGCTTCACGGTCAAACACCCATTCTTCTTTAATACGGAGCTTCATGATGCTTTTAGGATCAAAGCTTTCCTGCGTAACCACCCATTTCAAAATTTTGTTCGGGTCGTTAGGGTCTCTTACGGCCGTAGTATCTTTTGGTCCACCAGCCGTAACATTTCCCATTTCCTGAGTACCTAAAGGAGTGGTAAAGCGATCATCAGAGAATGCTACAACACTATCATTTTTTATAGCGCTCATCAAAATGTCGAAAAACATTTGGCTACCATTATCGTCTTCTGCTTCATAGCGGAAGGGTTGGTTCATTTTTTCATGCAAATCAAGTTCACGCCAAACTTTTTCAGAAAAAAGCGCATCATCCCAACGCAGGTGCTCATAAGGAAGTGGTGTACGTTCGTTGATGAAGCTTTTATCCGCAATTCCATCAGGACGCAATGATTTTTTCACCACGCCATTGGCATTACTGGTAGTATCCGCTTCAATAGGAATATTACCATAGGGATTATAGCCTGATGGCGGCTTTGTATCATTGGTTTGCTCCGTTGTTTGCTGTGCTCCCTGGTTGGCCTGCGTATTATTAGCAGTTGTTCTTTTCCTGCTTCCACGCT
This sequence comes from Flavisolibacter sp., assembly GCA_051955075.1. Classification (GTDB taxonomy): domain Bacteria; phylum Bacteroidota; class Bacteroidia; order Chitinophagales; family Chitinophagaceae; genus Flavisolibacter. Next base: position 4,309 of record JBQCHB010000516.1, on the reverse strand, counting down.
GTGCATCGGCGCTTAAAACGAATGCACTTAAGCACAACGAAAACAGACCAAGTTTTATAATATGGTTTCTCATTTTCAAACCTTATTTATTTAATATAATAAACTAATGAAGGCAATTTCCTGCTTCTGCCATCAGGGCCCGTTGCACGGATACCATCTATTGTTACCAATCTTCCCGGTTTCACCAACCTGTTAATAATTCCCTGGGCTTTAGAATTCCATGTATTGCCTGTACAATCTGCAGTTTCTACGTCTCCTTCATCATTATCAATTGACATTGAAAAACTTGTAACGCCATATTTTAAGTCAAAAGGAAAATCTTTGATATAGGCACCCACACCGGCTTGTGCTTTAAATGCACCTGCGTTGATGTTATCACCCGAAGCATAACCACCCACCGTTGCTACCGGATCAGGAATGGTACGAACACGGAACTGGGAAACACCCGCAACCTTTCCGTCAACAGATACCGTGATCTTAGCATCGTCGGTAACGCTGTTCACACGAACATTATACTTGCCTGCGCCTACCCGGTTGATAGAGCCGCCACCACCACTCATTGATACTTGTATTTTATCGTCGCCGCCGCCGCTTGCTGCAATGCTTACAGGGTTGTCAACACCAATATAAAGCACATTCATTTTATCAAGGGCAATAGAAGCATTGGCTTGCCCAACCGTATAGCTGATTGTTTTATCTATTACCTGTTGCTTGCCATCCTGGTCCTGGTACACAATATGAATAGGAATTGTATGGTTACCAATTCCACCACCAGGGAACTTTACATGCGAAGCACCGTCTTCGCCTAATGCTGCTCCCTGTCCATTAATTGAAATTTGCGGTAAGGCAGCTTTACTAAAAGCACCCACACCTGCAGTAATCTCAATATCCTGGCCGGGCATTAAATAGTTAGAGCTTTGGCCGATAACAGCAGCATAGGTATCAAAACGAACGGTCACCTTTCCCACTTGTTCGTGGCAAAAAGCCACTACCCTGTTCTCGGATGTTTTTACGTCGTTCTGAAATTTGCTTAACATGGTAAGCGCAGCTACTGTTGGCACCATGTGGAAATAAGCCTGCTCCCAGGTTTTGTTTCCTTTGTCCTGTGTTGGCGGAGGGTTCAAGTCAATTTGTAAAGAGTTAGCATATTCCTTCGCAATCAACGGATCAATAGCCAGTAAATCATTTTTATATTTAGCTAATCTATCCCGCAGTTCTTTTCCCTTTTTTTCTTCTACCATAATGCGGGTAGCAATATCCAGGTTGTCCTGTTTAAAAGAAGAGTCGCCATTTTTTGCAGGATCGAAATCTGAAGCTTTTAAAATCTCCGACTTCAAGCCCTGGATATAGTTGAACATATCCTTGGTTAAATCCTGTGCTTGTTTAGCTTTTGGATACCATATTTCTGCTTTGGCTCTTGAAGTGGGATCACTCATTTTTTCCTGCAACGAGGCCAATATGGTTTCGGTAGAATGATTAACAGTATTATTAGTGTTGGTTAAACTTCTGTCAACGGTTTTAAAGGCATTCAGGATCTCCGCTGATACGTTCAGTGCCAACAGCGCTGTTAGCACCAGGTACATCAGGTTGATCATCTTCTGCCGTGGCTCTTTAGGTAGTGCCATATAGGTTCAATTATTTAGTCGCTTAAGAAATGGTTTTTCAGTCGGAATTATAACGCAGCGGTTATTTTATTATTATCTGCCCTGCATTGCAGTCAGCATATTGCCATAAATATTATTCAGGCGGCCAAGGTTATTGCCCAAATTAGCAACCTGCTCCTGAACTTTTTTGGCATCATCGGCTGTACCTGTCATTACACTAGAAGCTTCGGCCAGCTTACCATAGAACTGGTTGAGGGCTTTCAAATGGTTATTGCTTTCTGCCAATTCCAACTCATAAATAGTATTTAAAGAAGAAAGATTCTTTGTCAACACCTGAATTTGATCGTGGAAGATTTTAGCACCTTCTGAAGCGGCATTAAAAGAACCTACAGAGTTTGCAGCATTCACATAAGCATCTTTCACAGAAGATAAAGCTTGCGTTACTTCTCTTGTTTTCTGCGTATAGTCGCCGGTAGCAGCTACTACATCAGTAATGTCGTTCATGTTAGAAATAGTAGTGTTCAATTTTTTGAAACCTTCGCCTAACCTGTTCAGATTTGTTGGCGTAATGTCTGCTGCCAACATGGCTTTGTCTAAAGAGCCTAATACATCGCCGGGAGCTGCAGCTGCGGCCAGTTTGCCAGGAGCTTCCTCAGCCGGGTAACGCAAATACAAAACACCATATACCAAAAACACCAATGCCTCTGTGGTCAAACCAATTTTTAACCAGATGTCGGCATCAGGTGCGTGAAGGATTTTTCTTAATGCACCCCAGATTACTACTGCGGCTGCGATAGATACGAATACGTCTACAATTTTACTTACTTTGGGAGGAATAGCTGCTGCCATAAATATTAGATTTTAAAATGGTTGGTTATAAAAATTTTTGGTTCAGATAAAGAATAAGATGAAAGGAGGTCGCAAACAACCTCAAACATTGTGATATGTTTTTTAAATTATTTGCGACGACCAGACTGCGCCGGCAGATCAATTACCGTACGGAAGCCTATATAAGATTTTGTTGAGTCCTGATACTCGTAGGTACGGGTGCCGGTTTGCAGGTAGTAACCCACATCTTTCCAGCTTCCACCACGAATCACTTTACGCTTCATTTTGGGAGGATCGGAATCTTTAGCATTCCAACGAACGTCAGGGTTCATGTCGTGTTGGAAAGTATAAGACCCTTCATAGTAAATAGATGAGGTCCACTCAGCTACGTTACCGCTCATGCAGTACAGGCCAAAGTCGTTAGGCCAGTAAGCATCGGCACGTACTGTGTAAAAACCGCCATCTTCAGGATAGTTACCGCGGCCGGGCTTGAAGTTGGCCAGCAAGCAACCTTTTTTGTTTCTTAAATAATAGTTACCCCAGGGGAACATGGATTGAGAACGGCCGCCACGGGCTGCGTATTCCCATTGTGCTTCAGTTGGTAAACGGAAGTCTGATTCCTGGGTTCTGCCTTTAGAGTCAAGCCAGCCATTCAGGTATTGCGTTCTCCATTCGCAGAAAGAACTTGCCTGTTTCCAGTTCACACCTACTACGGGATAATTTCCAAAAGCAGGGTGAGAGAAATAACGCTTGGTCATTGGCTCGTTATAAGAATAAGAGAAGTCGCGTATCCAAACAAGTGTATCCGGATAGATCTTCTCATCTCTTTTTACAATAAAGGTAGAACGGGGCTTATTGGCATTTTCCCTTTTAGCTGCTTCTTTCAGATCAAAAGTCTCTGAATGGTAGATCAGCTTAGAGGCGTCAATTTCTTTTTTACCGAAAATGCGATCTTCAGGAGCCAGGATCAAATCGGCCAGCTGCTCCATAATTTTTGGATCGTTCCATTTTACGGTTTTCATTTTAGCCCAATCAACGTGTTCGTTGCCATCGCCATCGGCCTTTACATAGCCTAACTTTTTGGCGGCAATAGAATCACGAACCCACCATACAAACTGGCGGTATTCATTGTTGGTGATTTCAGTTGCATCCATCCAAAAGCCACTGATGGAGACAGAACGGTTACGGGCACTGAAAGCATAAGCAGGATCTTCATCGCTGGGCCCCATGTGGAAGGTTCCCTGCGGGATATAGACCATGCCGGGAGGCTTGGGCAGAACATACCTGTTGCCAGGCGCAATGCCATGCAACTGACCATCATTGGGTAGTACGCCGCCTTTGTCTTTTTTTCCGATGATTCCGCAACTTGCTAATAGAATAGCTGCAAGGGCGGATAATGTGTAGTAATGGTTTTTCATTTTCATACTCGAGGGTATTGGGCAAATATAACGTTTTGAGATCAACGATAACACAAGGTTAAAATTTATTTTTCTCATTTCCAAGTGGCCCAAAAATTTTTAGGCGTATCATCAAAAACGGCAGGTTGAAACGATTATTGTGAGACAGTTTAAAAATTATTCAACTATAGTAAACCTTGCAAATCTTTGACGGAATTTACGGGATGAAGACATACGTAATTCCTGCATAAATAAATAAGCGTTTCCTTGTTTTTCGCCTTATCGGCCAAAAGTGGATACGTTTTCGAAGGTTCCGCGGTTGCCATGATCAATTTGTGAGGTATGTAACCACCCAGTATTTTTTCGAGGTAATTTTCCCATTCATTTCCTACTATCGCTATTTCATTTGTGCCTTTTATTATTTCAAATAATATAGAAAGCCATACGCCAAATGAAGTAGGGTATTTAATAATTACTTCT
>JBQCHB010000515.1:0-7914 GCA_051955075.1 Flavisolibacter sp. | reverse complement strand
GACTCTGTGATAAAGTAGCCTTTCCATATCCCTGTTAAATCCTGGCTATAGCCTAATGCAGGAAGCAAACCAACGAGCAAAAAAAAGAGAAGTCTGACTAAAACGGTTTTCATGTTCGAACGCAAATTAATTATTAAGGCTTTCGTAAATGGCCAATCGTAGGTATAAAAAAGTTAATTTTGCCGCTCTTTATGAGTGAAAGTATAAATATTACATTACCCGACGGCGCCGTTCGTCAATATCCGAAAGGCGCTACAGCATTGGATGTTGCCAAATCCATTTCAGAGGGATTGGCAAGAAAAGTATTGGCAGCAGAGATCAACGGGCAGGTGTGGGATGCCACACGTCCCATTAACGAAGACGCAACGTTGAAGTTGCTGACCTGGGATGATAACAATGGCAAAAGCACTTTCTGGCATTCATCGGCGCACCTGATGGCCGAAGCCATTGAAAGCATGTTTCCCGGTGTAAAATTTTGGGTAGGCCCTCCTGTTGAAAACGGTTTTTATTACGATGTAGACCTGGGCGACAGATCCATTAGCGAGGAAGACCTGCGCAAGCTGGAAGTGAAGATGGCAGAACTGGCAAAGCAAAACAATACGTACATACGTAAAGAAATTCCAAAGGCTGAAGCGGTTCAATATTTCGATGAAAAAGGCGACGAGTATAAGCTTGATTTATTGCAAGGGCTTGAAGATGGCAACATCACTTTTTATACGCAAGGTGCATTTACCGATTTGTGCCGCGGCCCGCACATACCTAGCACTGGATTTATCAAAGCTATTAAGCTTACCAATATTGCAGGCGCCTATTGGAAAGGTGATGAAAAAAACAAGCAGCTTACCCGCATTTACGGTGTTACCTTCCCTGCGCAAAAGCAGCTGGATGAATACCTGCACATGCTGGAGGAAGCAAAGAAAAGAGACCACAGGAAATTGGGCAAGGAGTTAGGCATTTATACTATGGATGATGATGTGGGACCGGGCTTGGTTTTGTGGATGCCTAATGGAACCATTGTGATTGAAGAACTGGAAAAGCTGGCCAAGGAAACCGAAAAGGATGCAGGATATAAAAGAGTGGTAACGCCGCATATTGCAAAAGAGAACCTGTATTTAACCAGCGGCCACTTGCCCTATTACCAGGACAGCATGTACCCGCCAATGGAACTGGAAGGCGTGAAGTATTATTTAAAATCAATGAACTGCCCGCACCACCATAAAATATTTGCGGCGGAACAGCACAGCTATAAAGATCTTCCATTGCGATTAGCTGAATATGGCACTTGTTACCGCTATGAGCAAAGTGGTGAGTTATTTGGCCTGATGCGTGTTCGTTGTTTGCACATGAACGATGCACATATCTATTGCACAAGAGAACAGTTTGCCGAGGAGTTCAAGGCCGTGAATGATATGTACTTGAAGTATTTTAAAATATTCGGTATCGATAAATATGTGATGCGCCTGTCGCTGCATTCAAAAGAAAAGCTGGGTGTGAAGTATGTGAACGAGCCCGAACTGTGGCTGCAAACAGAAGAGATGGTGCGCAGCGTAATGAAGGAAGCCGGTATTCCCTTCGTGGAAGTACCCGACGAAGGTGCCTTCTACGGGCCTAAAATTGATGTGCAGATATGGAGCACCATTGGCAGGGAGTTTACACTGGCTACCAACCAGGTAGATTTTGCGCAGGGCAGAAGGTTCAAATTAGAATTTACCAACCAGAACAACGAAGCTGAAACACCGCTGATCATTCACCGGGCGCCTTTGGGCACGCATGAACGCTTTATTGGATTTTTGCTGGAGCACTACGCCGGTAAGTTCCCTACCTGGCTGGCGCCGCTGCAGGTAAAAATTCTGCCCATCAGCGATAAGTTCATGGACTATGCAAAAGAAGTGTTGGGGAAATTAAAAAAAGCAGATATTCGTGCGGAGATTGATGACCGCAATGAAAAGATTGGCAAGAAAATTCGTGATACAGAGTTGATGAAAGTGCCTTACATGCTGGTGGTGGGAGAGAAAGAAGCTGCTGAAAATAAAGTAGCCGTAAGAAGACAAGGTAAAGGCGATGCGGGCACAAAACACGTAGATGAATTTTTGATCGATATTGTGGGAGAGATCAGGGAGAGAAGTTCTGAACAATAAGTCTGAACCATGATTTGGGTGGATTGAAAGATTGATGAGGAAAAGTGAAAATGGAATAGTGTTGAATAGCATTACAGAACGTACAAGTGAGTGACACAACAGAAGCGTAATAGTAGTAGTGTTGCTTTGTACAAAAAATAAAAGCTAAGCGCAGAAAGGAAAAAAACAGGAAAAAGCTATTTATCTTTTTTCGCTCCTTTACCGCTTAGCCCCGCGGCAGATAACAAAAAATAAAACAAGTAAAGCCACAAAGTTTACAGCCTGCCGAATGTAAACCGTGGACCACTAATTATGGCATTACCAAACAGAGGAGGATTCAGACCTGGTGGCGGATTTGGAAGGGGACGTTTTGTTCCACGCAAAGAAGCCGAACACCGCATCAATCATCACATCAGGGTTCCGCAAGTACGTTTAGTTGGAGACAACGTTACCGTTGGCATTTACCCAACACAAGAGGCTTTGAAAATGGCGCAGGACCAGGAACTGGACCTGGTAGAGATTTCGCCGCAAGCCGATCCACCCGTTTGTAAAATCATTGACTATAACAAGTTCCTTTACGATAAGAAGAAGAAAGAAAAGGAAATGAAGGCCAAGGCGAAGACCACCGAGATGAAGGAAATTCGCTTTACGCCGAATACCGACGATCATGACTTTGATTTTAAATCGAAGCATGCCGAAAACTTTTTGAAAGAAGGCAACAAGGTAAAAGCCTACGTGCAGTTTAAAGGCCGTGCCATCCAGTTCAAGGACAGGGGTGAGCTGCTGCTGTTGAAATTTGCCGACCGCCTGAAAGATTTTGGCCAGTTGGAAAGCATGCCCAAACTGGAAGGCAAAAGAATGCTGGCGATCTTCACGCCCAAGACAGGCAAAAAGCCTAAAGAGCCGAAGCCGCAGGCGTAGAAGAGTTTGGAGTTTTGGGTTTTGAGTTTTGGGTTGGTTCACAATATTTGAATCCCGCTTTTCGGCGGGATTTTTTATTTTCAAAAAATGGATATTGATTTCCTTAGAAAGATTTGCCTTTCGTTGCCTGCTGCTACCGAAGATGTGAAGTGGGGCAGCAATCTTGTGTTTTCGGTAGGCGGCAAAATGTTCTGCATGGCCAACCTGGAGCCGCCCTTCAATTGTTCGTTTAAAGTAAAGGATGATGAATTTGAGGAGCTCAGTGCCCGTAGTGGCTTTATGCCTGCGCCCTACATGGCAAGGTCCAAATGGGTGTTGGTAACCGATCCATTTCAATTGCATAAAGACGAATGGGTGCAATACATTCACCAGAGTTATGAAATGGTGAAGATGAAACTAACGAAGAAGGTGAGGACGGGGTTAGGGCTGGAATGAATTGGATGGCAGATGATAGAAGTAAGATGTCAGAAGTAAGATGTTAGATGTCAGATGACAGAAGATAACAACCTCGTTAATTCCACGAATTCGTGACCAATTGATGCTTTGCAATCTTGCCAGCGGAGATGGCCCGGCGAAAAGTTGTTAGTAAATAGATACGTCATGAGGATTTTAAAATCTTTTATCGGGTTGGTGTTCTGGCTTTGGCTTTTTATAATTCCAACAGGTATGATGGGCCTTTTGGGTTTCTTACTGTATAAAAAATCAGCTGACAACTTGCGCTACTTTATTTTTCTCTCGGCTTTTGGCATCATCGCAGGAGTGGTTTTGGCTGAGCATATAAGAAAAAAATATGGCCTTGATCATTTTTTCAGCAGGGTAATAGCGACACCTGAACTGGATAAAAGGAAGATGAATAGAAGCAATACTAAGACTTAAGTATTTTACACCGTTGTTGATGTCCCGCAAGGGTTTTTGTGCGGTGGCTGCACCAACAACACACTGCTGTAGTCCGCTTGCATCGTTCGCACAAGCGTTGTTTCTTTAGCTTGTTGTAAGACCTTGGGTAGCGTAAGAAAAGCGAGGCAATTCACCCTCTAAAATGCCGCAATCCATACCTTTAAAGTTTCGGGTGCTCACTACTTTTGTTGGATAATCCACAAAACATACTGATATAAAAATGAGAAAAGTAATTGCAGCATTTAATATGACACTCGACGGTGTTTGCGACCATACAACAGGCGTTATTAGCGAAGACCTGCATCAACATTATTCTGACTTGTTAAATAATGCAGGAGTGATTTTATACGGACGAAAAACCTACGAACTGATGCGATTTTGGCAAACCTTATTACAAAATCCATCAGGTGAAAAATCAATGGACGATTTTGCAGTTTCCATAGATAAAATTCCAAAACTTATTTTCTCGAATATATTAAAGGACACAAGTTGGGATAGTGCAAAAATTTCCGACAAACCACTTGGCAAACAGGTTTTGGAACTCAGGCAACAACCTGGAAAGGACATTTTGATCGGTAGCCGGAGTTTAATTATTCAACTGTTAAATAATAACCTTATTGACGAATTTCAAATTTGTATTCATCCTGTCATAGAAGGGCAGGGGCTACGACTATTTGACCATATCGAGGAAAGGATTATGTTGAAACTCGTTCAGACTAAATCGCTAAGTTCAGGAGCAGCGGTATTTTATTATAGACCAACACGAGAGTAAACGATGAACCGCTAACAAAGTATTTCTGCAATAGTGACTAAAAAACAAGTGTTGAACAATAATAATTCTATTAAACTTTAGTGATGAATCCAGGCAGACGTAACCCGGACCTGCGCTACTGCCAGAGATCCAAAACGTTGCCTGCCATAGTTTATCATACATTATGCAGTCAGACAATTTCTATTAAGACTGCCAAAGGAAGCAGGCGATTTTACTATTCTGTTCTCAAACTTTTCACAGGATTGGTCATTGCCGCTTTGATGGCCTGGTAGGACACGGTGAGCAACGCAATTAAACAAGCCGATACACCCGCCACAGCAAAAACCCACCATTGTATGTTAATGTGATAAGCATATTCCTGCAGCCACCTGTTGGCGGTCCACCACGCCAGAGGAAAGGCAATGCCGTTAGCAATTAGAACCAGTTTCAGAAAATCTTTTGATAACAAAGAAGTGAGATTGAATACCGTTGCGCCCAATACTTTGCGAACACCTATTTCTTTGATCCGTTGTTCGGCAGAATAGGTGGCCAATCCAAATAGGCCCAGGCAAGCAATAAAAATGGTTGCCAATGCTGCCCAAATCAGGATTGTTTGACGGCGGTCATCTTCAATATAAAACAATGCAAGCTGGTCATCCAAAAAATGGTATTCGAAAGGATCATCTTTGTCATTGCTGACCATCACTTTTTTTAGTTTGTCTAATGTGCCCTTGATGTTGGTTGCAGCGATTCGTGCAGTGTAATAATCAATCGGCATAATGGGATTTTGATTGTAGGCCAGCACCAGGGGTTCTATCTTGTTTCGCAACGATTGAAAATGAAAATCTTTCACGATGCCAATTACGGCCGGCTTGAATGGGGTATTGTCATCGTTCACCGGCACAAATGTTCCGTCGCCGTTCCATGAGCGGGCGGGTATCTCTACTGTCTGCCCCGACGCTTCCGTTATGCCCAGCATTTTTGCTGCTGTTTCGTTGATAATTACAGCAGCCGAGTCAGCCGGCGTATCAAAATTTCTGCCCTGCAATAATTTTATTTCGTAAGTTTTCAAAAAGTCTTTGTCGGCACCAATCAGGTAAGAGACGTGGGGCGCATCAGTGCTTCCCATGTTTTTCAACTTGATTGTCTGGATCGATTTCCATTCACCCGGCACTCTTGATGTAACCGATACGCTTTTAACGCTTGGTATTTTGGCGATTTCTGACTTTACCGCTTCAAAATTGCTTCTCGCTTTTGCTGTATTCACGTCAATCACCACCAGGAGATTTTTGTTGAATCCGAGGTCCGTGTGATTGAGGTATTTTACCTGCATAAAAAGCACGATCGTAGCAATGATCATGATAACCGAAACGGTGAATTGAAAAACAACCAGGCCTTTTCTTAACGAAAAACCGGTTGTGTGCTGAAGCTTCAATCCTTTCAGCAACAAAACAGGTTTAAAACGGGAAAGCATCAGCGCAGGATAGCTGCCGGACAATAAACCGGCAAGAGCAGCAAAACCAATGGCATAAAGCCAGATGCGAAAATCAGTGGAAAGACCAAGTGAAAGTTGCTTGTTGGTAAAGCCATTAAAAGCAGGCAACAGAAGGTTAACCACTATTACTGACAACAGAAACGAGACAAACGCCAGCAGCAATGACTCAAACAAAAACTGCCGGATCAAATTGCTCTTTAATGCACCAATTGTTTTGCGAACACCAATTTCCTTCAAACGGCTAGACGCTCTTGCCGTGGTAAGGTTCATGTAATTAATGCCTGCAATCAGCAACAGGAAAAAGGCAACGAAGGAAAAGATTTTGACGTACGACAGGCTTCCTTTGGCAACAGCTTCCACGTTCGAATTTCTGGCGCCGTCAACAATATTTTCAGAGGAAAGATGGATGTCTTTCAACGGTTGTAGATCAAACGAAAAACTGGTACCGGATGGCGCCGTAAAATTATCATGCACCAATTTCGACATTTGCGCAGCAATCACTTTTGCATTGGAATTCGGCCGCAACAGCGCATACACCGAAAAATTCTCCGATAGCCAATCAGTTGCTGCTATTGATTTAAAGAAATCTTCGTTTTGGAAAGATGCCTCGGACAACATAGAGCCAAAATCAAAGCTTGAGTTCTTTGGATGGTTTTTCAAAACACCGGTAATCTTTAGCGGTGTTTCCATAAAACTGAATTGAAGTGTTTTTCCCAGCACGTCGGTGTTGTTGAAAAGCTTTTTGGCAAGGTCTTCGGTAATGACGATGGAATTAGGCGCCAGCAAAGCTGTTTCCTTGTTGCCGGCCGCGAGAGGAAAATCAAAAATTTGTAAAAATTGATTATCCGCAACGGTTACGGTTTCCTGGAAAAAATTTGCCGGGTTCTCCGGATTAAGAATATTAGCCCGTCCCATTCTTTGCATACGGGTTGTGTTTTCAACAGCAGGGATAGATTTCTTCGATTCTTCGGCCAATTTGTAGCCTGCACCGGCAATGGTGGTTGATGCGCCATTCACCGTTTTGTGTTCGATCACCCGGTAAATCCGATCGCCTTTACTGTGCTGTTGATCATATGTGAGCTCGTCAAAAATATAAAGGCCAATTAGCAAAAAACAACTTAAGCCGAACGTAAGGCCGGCTATGTTAACTGTAGTATATAGCTTGTTCCTGATGAACGTTCTGAAAGCGGTTTTCAAATAATTTTTCAGCATTGCAGCAATTTTATTTCAATCAAAAAAAATCTACTAAATGCAACGGGAACATGCACGCATTTTGTTGCGTGTAATGTCCACCATGCAATTTTGAAATTGGTATGAAACATAAAAGAAGGTTTGGATAAACATTTTATGGTTCTCTTTTATAGTTGTAACGATTATGTCGCAGCAGTGCAGGACTTGCATCGTTTATTTAATTGATCTGCACTCAGAAACATGCCAGTAAATAAAAGATTGATTTTCTAGCTGTTGTCAAGAAATGGTATACGAAAGTGTTCTTTTTTGATACACTCACTGCTCGTTTTTGGAACACGAAAACGAACGATTTATAAACTATTCTGACCAATTACGCAGGCTGCGCTAATAACAAGTTTTAGTTCTGCGTGCGTTAGCTGCACCACCAACACACTGCTGTATTCCGCTTGCATTCCTGATGCAACCGTTTCTAAAACCTTGTAAGAGCAGCCGTGTGTAGAGGATAATTTCGGATGGCTCACATACCTCAGGGATTAATTGCT
>JBQCHB010000514.1:0-21397 GCA_051955075.1 Flavisolibacter sp. | reverse complement strand
TAAAGATTTGTAAAGTGAATTCATGAAATTTGCCGCTTATGACTTTTGACCTGAAAGAATTAAAACCTGCCGAAAAACAATATTACCTGCAGCATGTAATTGGTCCAAGACCTATTTGTTTTGCTTCAACCATAGATAAAGAAGGGAATGTAAACCTCAGCCCTTTTAGTTTTTTCAATATGTTTTCATCGAACCCGCCCATTGTAATTTTTTCTCCATCAAGACGGGTGAGAGATAATACAACCAAGCATTCGTTGCAAAATGTGATGGAAGTGCCGGAAGTAGTGATCAACATTGTTACTTACGACATGGTGCAGCAAACTTCACTGGCCAGTTGCGAATTTGCAAAAGGCGTGGATGAATTTACAAAAGCCGGATTTACCAAAGAACCCGCAACTTTAGTAAAACCACCAATGGTAAAAGAGAGCAAAGCAAAACTGGAATGCAAGGTGCTTGAAATAAAGCCATTGGGTGAAGAAGGTGGCGCCGGCAACTTGGTTATTTGCGAAGTGTTGCGTTTGCATTTAGATGATGATTTTCTTACAGAAGATAAAAAATTCGATCAAACAAAGTTAGAACTGGTGGCAAGATTAGGCGGCGATTGGTATTGCCATGTTTCAAAAGAAAACCTGTTTATGGTTCCAAAGCCCAATGTACAACTGGGCATCGGCATTGACGCTTTGCCCCAAAGCATCAGGTTAAGTAAAATTCTTACAGGCAATCATTTAGGGCAATTGGGAAATGTACATGAGATGCCGTTGGTAGAGCCTTCTTTTGATGACGAGCACTTGAAGAACATTATCCAGTATTATTCGGTCAATCCCGACGAAATGGAAAAAGAAGTGCATTTGCATGCCGCCAGGCTTTTGAACGAAGGCAAAGTACATGCCGCCTGGCAGGTGCTGTTAGCCGTGGAGAACATGGTATAAAACCATGTTAGGCCGAACAGTTTTCGAAAAGTTGTTCGGCTGTACTGCTAGCTTTTTGCTGCCCAACCAAACACTCTTTTCAAAATATCGGTTGTTCTCGCTACCGGGTTTTCCCTGATGTTGGCTTCTTCCAAAGCTATTTGATCGAACAAGGCATCAACCGCTTTGCCCACTACATAAGAAGGCAGATCGGGGTTTAGTTTATTGATGGTTGTTGGAAAGCCGTTATAAGTTTTGATCATGTCGCCATAATATTTTGTAGCACTAAATTTATCAAGCGAACTTTTTATAACCGGCGTAAAAGCAGCAATCAATTTTTCGGTTGTCTTGTTTCTAAAATATTGTGTAGCCGCATCTTTCGGGCCTTTAATAATATTTATAGCATCGGCAATGGTCATTCCTTTAATCGCATCTAAAAAAATGGGGCGTGCATAGCCTACTGCATCTTCTGCGGAACGGTTGATTTGCAAAATGGCTTTATCAACCAAAGAGCCCATACCAATTTGTCGTAAAGTATTTTCTATTTTTTGGGCTTCCTGCGGTAAAAATAATTTATACGCCTGGCTGCCGAAAAACCCATCTTCTTTGTTTAATAAACCAATGCCCCGGCCAACGCCCTGGTCAAGCGCCTCACGTATACCTTGTGCAGCTTCGGTTTGTGTAATGGTTGTGGGTACAGAAATTTGTGAAAGCGTATCGCATGATACAAGTCCTAGAGTTAAGGCAATAGCAATAAAATAGGTTTTCATCCAATTGATTTTATGTCGTTGTTGTCAAATTTGCGGCCAGATTTAAAAGTATACCGCTAGTTATACATTCGCTTCTGCCTGTAAGCCGGCAGCTACGTTTTATGAAGATTTTGTTTCCGGCTTCCAATCTTCTGGCGAAGATATTTGAAAAAGCGGTTGCGTTCTTTTTCACTAACGGCACTGATCAATGTTGATTTCTTTATGAGATTTTGAATGTAACCATACATGTTATCGCAAAAAGCCACATCCCTGGTTATTAAAACATTGATCACATTGTGCACTAAAAACGCGGCCTTTGTTCCGTTCAGCAAAGCCAGCATAGAATTTTCCAAGATCACTATTTCATTAAAATACATTTGATAAATGCCCCGTGTTTTTTGCACATCTCCATCCACATCAAACTTAAACCCTTCCGTTGCCTGCAACTCCAGATGATCTACCAGCTTTTCCAAAGCTTCATAAACAAGATAAATTTCCTTCTTGCTTGAAAAGAAATTAGAGTCGTGGTAAAATTCTATTTGCCGTATGGTGCTGTTGATGCTTTCTATGTTCCAAATTTCAACGGTATGAAGCTGGTTGTAATAATGAAGCGCTTTTTTGCCTAATTCAAAATACTCGTCGGGGTAATCTGCTACGCTAAATTTTTTATTAGCGAAATCAGGATGATGTAAAATGTTGCGCATCCAGAAATAATATTTGAATGCTGCAATCTCCCTGAACTGGAAATGATGAAAAAGCGGGATGTCTTTTGCCAGGTAAAACATTTGCCGTTCGGCAAAAGCATTCATGTATTTTACCTGCTGCACAATGTTAGACAGATATTCATCGAAGCGAAAAGAATCAGCTTTTACAAAATTGCCGGTAAAAGAAAATGTATTGGGCTGTAAGTTCAGCAACTGGTCAAGTGAAAGCTGGTAGCGGTTGCAAAGCTTCGCTGTTTCGTCAAGGCTTAAGGCTTTTTCTCCTCTCATTCTCCTGTAGGCGCTGTCGGTGCTAACATCCAGCACAGATGCAATTTCATCTGCCATTGAAATATTCAAAGGCAGTTTTGATTTTATAATGCTGAATATTTCTGCCTGAGCGGTAGCGCCATTCATAAAATTGTTTTTAAGCTGCCGGGTATCTTTTTCAGCAATGCATTAAAAAATATATTGCGCTGCTTTTCACTTACTGCGCTTAATATAGTAGCACGTCGCACGAACGTCTGTATTTTTTTATAAACATTATTGCAAAACGCTTCGTCATCCGTGCGGATATAGTTCAGTACATCATAGTTGAAATAAAGTGCTTTTTTACCATTTACCATTACCATGATAGCATTGTCGCCTAAGACCAGCCTGTTGTGAAAAAATTGAAAGTTGGATTTTTTCCCAATGGCTGTTTCCCCCGGCAAAAACTTAACACCTGCTTCGGCCTGTAATCTTATATGTTCAATAACGCCTGCCAGTGCTTCGTATATCTTGTCGACGTCTTCTTCCGACTGAAAGTAACCGGCTTCTTTGTAATATTCAATGTGCTCAATATGGCTGTTGACAGATTGAATGCTCCACACCTCCACAGAAGGAATGGCATTATATAATTGAACAATCTCCGTTCCTATTTGTTCAATATCCGGCGGCAACAGGCTTGGGGAGAACTTCAGGTTCAGAAAATCGGGATGTTGTACAACAGATTTCATCCAAAAAAAATATCGGAAAGCAAAAAGCGGCCGCGATAAAAAATTATGAAATAGCACAAAATCTTTGCTCAGATAAATAATTTCTTTCTGATCGAAAGAAGCCACTGCTTTTATCTGGTCTCTTATATTCAGCAAATAGTTTCTAAAACTATATTGGCTGTTGTCAATAGGTGTTGAAGTAAAAATGATCGAGTTTTCCTTTACCTGTAGTAACTGGTCTAAAGAAATACCATAAGCATCGCACAACACTTTTACTTCCTCCAGCACCAAAGGCGTTTCGCCCCGTATGCGCCTGTAAGCGCTGTCGCTGCTAACGTATAATAATTCTGCAATGCGGTCTGCCAAAGAAATTTCCGGTGAAAGCTTTTCTCTTATGCGTTGAAAAAGGTATTCCTGTATAGAGCCTTTAGCCATAAGCCGCTGATGTTTTGGTGAATGGGGAAAGTATTGTTCTATTAAGTTAAACCAAAAACGGCTACCGGCAATTCCTGTTCTCAATGATTTTGCAAAAACTGCAATCCCAGTTAAAACCGCAGCATAATTCAATTAGAAAACGGCGGTTGACAAGCATAGTTTAGTTAATCAATCAAAGATTATGAAAAAGACAATTTTCTTCGCATTGCTGCTTACGGTCATCTGCTGCAATTTGCAAGCTCAAAAATCAAACGACAGCCTGCGCAATTTAACTGACAAAGAACTCGGCATGCACTACCTCAAACAAAGCAGCCAACAGAAAACAATAGCCTGGATCTTGCTGGGTGGCGGCCTTGTCATTTCTGCCATTGGCGCCAATCAAATTACAAACGACCTTTTTGAAGAATCCAGTTCAGGGGAAGCTTTGTTTTATATCGGCAGTTTTGCCAGTATCGGCAGCATTCCTTTATTTATTTCCGCAGCCAAAAACAAGGGGCGAGCCGAAATACTACTGCGCAATCAAAATATTCCGTTAACCATGTCTTCGGGCTCACATGTTATATCAGTAGGCCTGGCAATTCCCTTAGGTAAATAAACGAATGGAGAGTTTTGCTTACTATTTGCAACAAAACTGTGGCGCAGTAAATCAATTAAAACATTTTGCTTTCCCCGCATTCATAAAACCGGCTTTAATGTATTCTTTCCACCCGCAAAAAGGTGGGGATTTTTTGAAAGAAGTTCCACGGTTATACAATAGCAATTACAAAAAAGCCCGACGTTTTAAATTCTTATCGTTGATAAAAGGCAATTATATTAGTTCCGAAAAAAGCAAAGAATTGCATTTTGTTAACGCGGCAAGTAACGTTAAAAAAAACAATCACCTTCTTTAATACCAAACTAACGTCATTATGAAAAAAATTGTTTTTATCCTCCTGTCAACTTTTCTATTTTCCCAACATAGCCAGCACAGATTGCTAAAGACAGTTTAAGAAAAATAGGTAATCGGGATTTAGCATCAAGCTATCTTCAGAAAGCCAAAACCCAAAAGACCATTGGATGGATTTTGTTGGGAACTGGTGTCGTTTGCAATTATAGGCGCAAGCCAGGCAAAAAGCGATATTTTCACTGAGTCCAGTGATGGCATAGTGCCTCTTGGCATAGCAACCCTTTCTTCTATTACAAGTGTGCCTTTTTTTATCTCCGCAGGTAAGAAGAAGAGAAAGGCCGAAATACTCCTGAGCAACCAAAATATTCCATTAACAGGATCGTCGGGGTTACAGTTAATATCAGTTGGCATTGCTGTTGCCATAGGTAAGTAACAGCATTTCCCTTCGTATCAGTACATTTGCACCACCTTGAAATTGTGGTGCAAATGCAAACTCAACATTTATCAGAACAGGAAATTATACGCCGGGAAAAATTAGCCGGGCTGCAGAAACTCGGTATTGATCCCTATCCTGCTGCTTTATACCCTGTAAATACTTATTCGAGCATTATCAAAAGTTCTTTTACAGATGAAACAAAAGACAATTTTACCGAGGTATGCCTGGCCGGCCGCATCATGAGTGTACGGGATATGGGCAAGGCCTCTTTTGCAGAACTGCAGGATTCTCATGGCCGTATCCAGATATACGTTCGTAAAGACGACCTGGCAAAAGACGGTGATGCTTCTTTGTACGACCTCGTTTGGAAAAAATTATTGGATATTGGCGACTTTATTGGTGTGAAAGGCTTTGTGTTTCGCACCAAAATGGGGGAAATATCATTGCATGTAAAAGAACTGACCTTCCTTGCTAAATCCCTCCGTCCACTGCCTATTGTAAAGGAAGCTGAAGGACACACCTTTGATGCTGTTACCGATCCCGAATTCAAATACCGTCAGCGTTATGCCGATCTGGTGATCAATCCCACCATTAAAGAAACCTTTTTAAAGCGTAGCAAGCTTATTAATTCAATCCGTGAATTTTTAAATGAACACGGTGCATTGGAAGTAGATACGCCGGTGTTGCAAAGCATTCCGGGTGGCGCAGCGGCAAGACCATTCATCACCCATCATAATGCGCTGGATGTTCCTTTTTATTTGCGCATAGCCAACGAACTGTACTTAAAGCGTTTAATTGTTGGAGGGTTCGACTGGGTGTATGAATTCAGCCGCAACTTTAGGAACGAAGGTATGGACCGTACGCACAACCCCGAGTTTACCATCCTTGAATTTTATACTGCCTACAAAGATTATTTGTGGATGATGAATGTAACCGAACGCCTGCTGGAAAAAGCAGCTACAGATGTTTGCGGCACAACTGATGTGAAGGTGGGCGACAAAAACATTTCTTTCCAGGCGCCTTTTAAACGAATCAGCATTTACGATGCTATTAAAGAACATACCGGGTTTGATGTAAGCGAAATGGATGAAACCGGGCTGCGTGACGTATGTAAGAAACTCCACCTTGAGGTAGATGAAAGCATGGGCAAAGGAAAATTGATCGATGAAATTTTCGGCGGCAAATGCGAGCATCATTATGTGCAGCCTACCTTCATTATTGATTACCCGGTTGAAATGAGTCCGCTTACCAAAAAGCATCGCAGCAAGCAAGGTTTGGTAGAACGTTTTGAATTGATCATTAATGGAAAAGAAATTGCCAATGCTTACAGCGAATTAAATGATCCCATTGACCAAAGAGAACGTTTTGAAGACCAGGTGAGATTGATGGAACGCGGCGATGTGGAGGCCATGTATATTGATTATGACTTCCTTCGTGCTTTAGAATATGGTATGCCGCCTACATCAGGCATTGGTTTTGGTATTGACCGTTTGTGCATGCTGCTTACCAACCAGCCTTCCATACAGGATGTTTTATTATTCCCGCAAATGAGGCCGGAGAAATTTGAAAATGCTCCCGGCGCTGATAATGAAACAGGAAATACAGTGCTGATAAAAGAATAGTTCAATCAATATTGCAAAAAACGTGAGGCAGAAACAGTCTCACGTTTTTTACAGAAAATATTTTGCCACTTTCTTCTTAATTCCATCAAGAAGTGGTGGTAAAATTCTTTTCTTATCACTTGCAAGCATTGCCAATCGCTTACGTGGTTTCCAACACGTTCTCCTCTTCTTTCACATCTACATCTTCCAAAATGCGCTGATGCCTTGCGTTGCTGGCAATGTACAAGGCAAAAGCTGCCAGTGCAGCATCTTTCAACAAATTGGTAAACGACATGCGCTGATAATCGGCATCGGCAGTGTTCAATAAATTGGGCAAGTGAATAGCGAATACAAAAATAAAAAGCAATAAAGCCAAGAGGTAAGCTGCTGTTTTAACCAGGATGTTTGTCATAAAAGAAATAGCAGCTAAAATAAAAGCCACACCAACGATATATACCCAAATAATTCCGCCGGGCATAAAATCAGGCACCTTTACCAGCAAGTCGTAAGGATAGCGAAAATGTTGAATCCCAAAAACCATCAATGCAATGGCTAAAATGAAGATGGCAATGCGGGAAATAATATGCTGATTCATCTTCCTTAATTTACTTTAAAGTTACCTATCTTTTCAGGCAATGGAACCAGCCTCGTGCATAACAGCAGCGGTGTTTACTCGTGAAATTTCTTCTTCTTATCTTTCCGGCCTAAATAATTTTCGCTCAGAAATAAAAGCAAAGAGATCATTTCAATAGCCCTTTCTCTTTATCATTAATCTCATGAAAGTAACCGGATTTTCATTTATTAAGAACGCAATAAAATATCAATATCCCATTGCAGAAGCCTTACAATCTATTTTACCGCTTTGCGATGAAATTGTGGTGGCTGTTGGCAAATCGGATGACGGTACACGGGAACTGGTAGCTGCTGTTCACCCGGGCAAAATAAAAATCGTTGATACCGTTTGGGATGAAAGTTTAAAGGAAGGCGGCAAAGTGCTGGCCGAAGAAACAAACAAAGCGTTTAAGGCTATAAGCAACGATACAGACTGGTGCTTTTACATACAGGGAGATGAAGTAGTGCATGAAGCGGGTTATGCTGAAATTGAAAAAGCCATGCGCCAATGGAAAGATCATAAAGAAGTGGATGGCCTTTTATTTAAATACCAGCATTTCTATGGTTCTTTCGATTATACAGGTATTGCATCGCGTTGGTACAAGAACGAAATACGCATTATCAAAAACGATAAAAGTATTTACTCGTATAAAGATGCACAGGGGTTTCGCAAAGGCAATAATGAAAAACTAAAAGTAAAACCCATTAATGCATACATCCACCATTATGGATGGGTAAGAGAACCTGATGTTATGTACGCCAAGCAATACAACTTTGGAAATTATTATGAAGGCGAAATAGATTTTTCCAAAAAACTGTATGTTGGAAAATTCGATTATTCAAAAATAGATGCACTGGAAAAATTTAGGGGTACGCATCCACAAGTGATGCAGCCACGCATTCAGCAGATGAACTGGAAGTTTGAACACGACCTTGCTTACAACAAATTAAAACCAAAAGAAAAATTCAAAAACCTCATTGAAAGAATCACAGGCAAGCGGCCTTTCGACCACAACAATTATAAAATCATTTAACCTTCAAGACTTTAATCCAGAAAAATATCCTTCATTAGTTTTTGCGTAGGGTCAACAGCATATTTTGTAAAATCTGTTATCCCTTCCTTTTTTAGCACCTCTTCATCAATAAAAAAATTACCATTGCAGGTTGCTGATGATTTAGATAAAATATGAAACGCGGCATCGGCAACAATCTCCGGTTTGCGGCTCATTTGCATCAGCGTATCGCCACCCAGTAAATTTTGTACAGCGGCTGTGGCAATGGTTGTCTGGGGCCACAAAGCGTTAACCGCAATTTTATATTTTTTTAATTCTTCTGCCAGCCCTAAAACAATCATGCTCATACCATATTTGCTCATGGTGTAGGCTAAGTGTTGTGCCAGCCATTTAGGATTCAAGTTCAGTGGAGGCGAAAGGTTTAATATATGTGCATTGCTTGAGTTTTTTAAATAGGGTATACATGCTTTACACATAAAAAAAGTTCCCCGCACCTGTATGTCGTGCATCAAATCGAAACGCTTTGGTTCTGTTTGTTCTGTTGGTGTAAGATTAATGGCACTGGCATTGTTGATCAGTATATCAATACTTCCAAAAGCTTTTACGGTGTTCTCAACTGCCGCTTCTATTTGCGCTTCATATCGAATATCGCATTGCAGGGGCAACACTTTTGCACCGGCCGCTTCTATTTCTTTCGCTGCGCTGTAAATTGTTCCTTCCAGTTTTGGATGCGGCTCTGTAGTTTTTGCTGCAATGGCAATATTAGCGCCTTCTTTAGCAAGGCGCAATGCAATGGCTTTGCCAATACCGCGGCTTCCGCCGGTAATGAAAACAGTACGGCCCCCTATCCCCCGGTGGGGGAACTTAGGCTCATCATTCTTTTGTAAATCAGGCATAATGAAAGCAGTTAATTAATATAAATAATAGTCGTCGGTAAAGTCTTTGTTGCGCATTGGTGTCTTTCCAATAGGAACCCCAATAGCTATCGGAACGGATGGACATTTTAAAACTCCGCTTGTTTTGGTTTTGTTTGAATAACGTTATCAATACGCTGTAGCACTTCGGTATTCAACTTTGGCAACACCTCCAATGCTTTTAAATTTTCCAGCAATTGCTCTTTTTTGGTAGCGCCTAGAATGGCCGTAGTTACATTGGGATTAGAAATGCACCAGGTGATAGACAGTGTAGCTAACGAAGTGCCTAATTCTTTTGCAACTTCGCCTAACTGACGCACTTTGCTGATCTTGTCCTCAACCATCCAGCGATCTTTTAGCCAGTCAAAACCTTCCAATGCAAAGCGGCTGTTTTCGGGAATGCCATTATTATATTTTCCGGTCAGTAAGCCTGCTGCTAATGGACTCCAGATTGTAGTGCCCATACCTACTGTATTAAAAACGGAAACAAACTCGTTTTCCATTTTATTTCTTTCCAGCAAATTATATTGTGGCTGCTCTACGGAAGGGCCAATTAATTTGTATTGTGCTGCCACACGATGGGCTTCCATGATTTCTACCCCGCTCCATTCACTGGTACCCCAGTATAAAATTTTTCCTTGCTGAATTAAAATGTTCATCGTCCATACTACTTCTTCAACAGGTACTGTTTTATCAGGACGATGACAAAAATAAATATCAAGATAATCAACCTGCAAGCGTTGTAAAGCTTCGTGGCAGGCCTCCATCAAATGTTTACGGCTTAAACCTGTTTGATTAGGCTTATTGGCCTTTCCTCTCCATCCAAAAAAAGCTTTGCTGCTCACCGTATAAGATGTACGGTCCCAATTCTTCTTTTTCAAAACACGGCCCATTAGCTTTTCGCTTTCTCCCAGCGCATATACTTCGGCGTTGTCAAAAAAATTAACGCCATTGTCGTAGGCAATGCCCATTAGTTCATCCGCAATGCCGTCGTCAATTTGTTTGTGAAATGTAACCCAACTGCCATACGATAAAACGCTTAACTGCAAACCTGTTTTACCCATCCTCCTGTATTCCATAGCTATAATTTATTGGTTAAGAAATGAGGCATGAAGTTATTGAGAAAATTTGTGCACTAACTGCTGAGGATTGAAACCAAGAAGGTAGACTACTGCTTTCCTGGATTGCTGCATCTATGATTGTAAGAATTACAGAACGCTGAAGTGAGTGACACAACAAAAGATGATAGTAGTATCGAAGCTGGCAAAAAAATTATTGCACCGCCAAACTATCGGGCACCATAAAAGTGCCTGTAGGCTCTTTGATGATGGTATTGGTTAAATCCTGTTGTGCTTCCAAGCCTTTACCGCCATAAATACGGTCGCCATGGCGGTAAATGCGTACGGGCTTATCCGTATAAAATTTTTGTGCGTTTTGGTCCCACCAGAGATCAGGCGCCCACAAAGTATCGCCGGAAACATTGGCTACCACCACACTGTCATGCAGGTAAGCTTTATTGAGCGATTCAAAATATTTTCCGTAGCGGGCATCAAGCCGGCTTTGCTCTTTACCGACACTATCAAAAAAAATCATCCGAAGCGATTTGGGGAACTCAACATAAATCGTATCGCTGCTGTAACGCAGCATCAGCGGTGCTGTCAGCCTTGAGCGCAATTTGCCTCCCTGGCTAAAAATGGATTGAACATTTGTAGCTTCTTC
The DNA here is from genome assembly GCA_051955075.1 of Flavisolibacter sp. GTDB lineage: Bacteria > Bacteroidota > Bacteroidia > Chitinophagales > Chitinophagaceae > Flavisolibacter. The sequence goes on along the minus strand of JBQCHB010000514.1, from coordinate 10,446 downwards.
CACCATAGCTTTTTTTTCACGCCATTCGTTTAGCGAACGCTGCGAGTTTTCACAGCCAAAAGCAAACAGGCAGCCCCATAAAAAAGCTGCCTGTTTTAAAAATGTATAAACAAAATGCTTATTCATATTTCTTTTTCACAAACCAAAGATCGGTTAAGTTGAAGCCCAATGAAAAACGAAACATATTTTCTTTAAGCGCATTGTCGCTGTTGCCTCTTTTTAAGAATTCGAAAGAAAGATTAATAGCGTTGAACTGATTTAGTGCAAAAGCACTTTTGCGTATAGGTAATGCCATACCAAAGGAAGCCCCAAATGTTGGCAGGTTATTCTGAACTTTTATATAATCATCACCTACAGAAAAACCAAAGCGGTAAGTTACATTGCTGAAATAATTTGTTCCGGGCTTGGGGTTGATTTGTCCGCCTGCTGCTATTTTCCAGCTATCCTGCACCGAGTCTTTTTGGCCGAAAAAGCGGTATTCGCTCCATTTGCTTTTGGTAAGATCAATACCAAATAAAAACCCGCGGCCGTCATTTTTATAAGCAGTATATACAAAACCGGCTGTGTAGGTGGACGGATAAATCACTTCGCCTTTTACATCGTTTTGTTGGTAAACACTGTCTATTTGCAAGGTTTCTCCTGCCGAACCAAATGCGAATGTTTGTCGTAAAACGTCTTGCGAACCCTTGATGGTTTGTTTCCAGTTGCCGGCTACACCCAGTCTCAGGTTTTTGCCATGCTTCAGGTCAATACGGTATTGAATGCCTGCATTATAAAACAAACTTCCGAAAGAATAGTTGGTCGCATGTTCTGAAGAATGATAAGCAACCGAATCGTTGATAAATATTCTTTTTGTGCTAAGGTCTTTGTTGCCGAACATATAACCGGCATTGATGCCTGCGCTAAAATTTCCAAAACCAAAACCGGTACCCACGGAAGGCAGGTAACTGCCACCATCACCGGTAAACTGTGTTATAGTACTGTCAATGTCCAAGCCACTATTGGGATCTTTTAGTCTTTCGTAACGATTGATCTTATAACCAATCCTGCTGAGTGGGCGAAGGCCAAAGCTAAGCCCCCAGTTTCTTCTTAACGGGATGCCCAGCTGCAGGTAAGAAAAATAAAGGTCAGAAGAAGTAAAGCGTTCGGTAGTATTGGGTGCAATAAGTGTACGGTTATTGAAGCTAATACCGGCATCAAAAACCACGCGGCCTGCTGCCAGTTTTTTTGATTTTTGTTCCTGCGCTGTATAAAAAGAAGCATAAGAAGCCGGGTTATCAAAATTTACTGAAAGAATATCTGCGTAACCTGCAGAGATACCACCCATGCTGCGGGTAGTGATGTTAGTAGAAGGAAAAGCATCGCCTAATCCATAACGGGAATACGGGGAGTTGCCTTGCGCCGACGCAAGGGTTACTGCGGAAAGAAAACTAATAGAAAAAAATGCTTTCAAACCCATTGCCGAACTCTTAAGCATTATTGATTTGGCTAATTGCATACAGACCTTTAAAAATTAAATCAGGGTCTGCAAATATCTTATTTTTCAAATGGGGCTGAAATATTCCAATATCCCCCCCGGTTAAAAGCACGTTAAAGTTGCTGAACTTTTCTGCATACAAATCAATGATGCCGTCAATTTCTTTTGCCATGCCTAATACTACGCCAGATTGCAGGTTGGTCTTGGTATCATATCCAATTAGCGGCACATTCCAGCCGTTGGCTATCGGGTCTGCACTTACTAACGGCAGCTTTGCAGTAAATTGATGCATGGCTTTGAAACGCATTTCCATGCCCGGAGAAATAGAACCACCGAGCAGCTCGTGGAACTGGTTAATGAAATTGAATGTAATGCAGGAGCCAAGACCAATAGCCAGATTATTTTGACGCGGAAATAAAAATACCGAAGCTGCTGCAATCGCTAAACGGTCAGCGCCAACCGTTTCGGGCTTGCCAACCGGAATGGTAAAAGGAAGCTTAGACGCATTGCTAAGCTTATGAAACTTTGTTTGAGAAGAAAGCAGTTCTTCAAACCTTGCTTCATGCTTAATTACAGAAGATAAAATAGATTGCTGCGGATGATGCGTTGTAATAATTTCTTGTAAATGCTCAAATGCATTTTCCTTCAACACAATCACTTGTTTTAATTGCGCTTCTTCAAACAAAGCTGCCTTTAATCGTGTATTGCCAAAGTCTAAGCAGAGGGAAGTCATGGTGATGAATAATGAATAATGAGTAATGAGTTGCTTAAAGTTGCAGGGGTCTTATCCTATCAATCCTGTTAGTTGTTTGAACGTGCTTATAATATGCATGCCCAATGGTTGTAATTCTTCTTTTGTTTTATAATTCAGCTCATGTGCAATATCTATAGCTGTATCTACTTCAATGACGGAACCTCTTGAAATTTCAAAGAAGCGTTTTCTTTCTGTTCCTGATTTCCTGGAGCAACCTTCTGCAATATTAAGATGTACAGAAAGAGCAGCTCTTCTTATCTGCTGCACCATAGCAAACCTTTCTTCGGTTGGGAAATCTTTGGTAATTCTATAGCATTCCAAGGTAAGTTCCTTAGACTGCTCAAAAACAGGCATTTTGGTATGCGCTAATTGTAAAAACATTTTTTTCTTAAAGATAAGACAGCATTGATGAGCAATGAGTGGGCTTATGGCTGCATTTTGCTAGTATCGGACAAACTGCTGCTATACAGTATTTGCGCATAGCATGAACTCATTACTGATTATTGATTATTCATTTTATCACTTTTCAAAATTAAACGAAGACAAATTTTTAAAATGCCCGTTCAATTTTACTTTTTCTTTTAATGATTCCATTTCCGCAACCATTGGAATTACTTTAGTTAAATGTCTTTTCAAATATTCCTGGCGTTGTCTTTCGTGCATCAGCCCAAGCAGCTCATATTCTTCCTGCAGCGACATACCCACATGATGGGCAATATCATAAGTGTTTAATTCTTCATCATTTTTCTTAAAATCTTTTTCCACTTTCAGCAGTTTGTATAATTCACGAATGCTGTTTACCACGCGGCGCATCACGTCTGCACTGCCGTGTTCATGATTAGGCGGATAATTTACAATAGCACCACTGTAAAGCTTTTCAGGAATTTCTTTGATCACTTCCAGTATACGAAAAACTTTATCACCTTCGGTTTTTATGTCCATTTCGCCATTGTCGTGTACCGTTGTTATTTCCGTAATGCGAACCGTTGTGCCATAGTCCTGCATGCGGTTGTCAATAACTGAAGGAATGCCAAAAGATTTTTTTTCAGCATAACATTCATTGATCAATTGTTTGTAACGCGGCTCAAATATGTGCAGGTTCAGGCTTTCTCCCGGATACACTACAATGCCAAGCGGAAATATGGGGATAAAATTTGTCATGCAAAATCCCTGCAAAGATGGTGCACATTCTTTTTACTTAATGCAGGTTATTTCAGACAGCGTTGGTTTGCTTTTGTGCTTGCTTCCACCAACAAAGAATGACAAATAGATAAATAAAAACGCCAAACTGTACTTCCAATCCTATATCAAATAAAAAGCTAAAAGCAGCAATGGCATTTATAGATAACCAGTAAAAAATATTTTCTTTTTCCCTTACGAACAGCGGAAAGAGCATGACGAGGGTAAATAAAATGAAACCTACCCATCCCGCAGCATCACCATAGATCAACCATTCGCTGGCAGGATAAATCTTGTCTTCTTCAATCATTTGCGGAACATGAATGGCGTACCAGTTCTTTGTTTCGGCAAACACATCGCCTGCACCTACGCCAAAAGGATTTTCTTGTAAAATATTCCAGCCTGCTTTTAAAGAAAGTATCCTGTTACCATCGTTGGCGCCTTGTAAATAACTATCCTTTTTTATATAGGAAAATTCGTAGACAATGTACCGGACACGGTTTTGAAAAGTAGGAAAGAAAAGCCAGGCTATGACCGGCATTAACAAGATCAGGAGCAGCAAAACAAAAGCAGGCTGCCTGTTTTTGTTTGAGAACAACCATCGGAAAGCAAGCAGTCCCGCAAAAATATATAAGCTAAACAAACCCGTTCTTGCAGAAAGAACATGTAAATAAGCAGCGAAGAAAAAAGACAGGCAGGCAAGCAGAATTCTTATCGTTTTTAATTTTATTTTTTCTATTAAGTAGATACAAACAATGACAGCCATACACACTAACCAGCTAAAACGAACATGATCATTTTCCAGCGGCGTGGGCAGCGTTTTGGCTTTGAGGTACGCTTCCTGCATAGCTTCTGCGTTTTGCAGATACTGCCATAAGCTCCACACTGTTCCCAAAAACATCAAAAGCAAAAAAACAAGTGCAAGCTGCAGCCATTGCTTTTTCGAAAGTTGCCAGCTTCCTGCAAAAGCCACAGGGAAAAAAAGCAATGGCAATTTTATGCGCACTAAATCAAGCCACTCATTTTTATTATCGCTCCATAAGCCCGAAACAAATGGAATGAAGAACAGCAATGTAATGCCGGCCAAAACCCGGCAGTTGAAAAAGCATTTTAAATGTTGCCAAAACTCTTTATGTACAATGCAAAATGCAATGAAGAATATCATGCTTGCAGAAAGTAAAACCCGCGACGTGAACAAGCCAATGAGCATAGCCGTCAAAGACAGGAAAATGAGTGATTGACGAAAGGTTTTGTCTATGCTAATACCCATACATTTGTAAACATACAATAATCCTTCATGTGGCAACAGTTGCTTGATCAAATACAAAAAGGCAATGTAAGAGCATTGGCAAGAGGCATTTCCTTTGTTGAAAATGAGCAGGAAGGTTATGAACAATTGTTAGCTACGCTTCCTGAAAATAAAGAAACGGAACTCATTGGCATAACAGGTCCTCCAGGTGCAGGAAAAAGTACTTTAGTAAATGCATTGATCCAGGAAATTGTCAATGAAAATAAAAAGATAGCGGTGCTTTGTGTAGACCCTTCATCGCCATTTAACCTTGGTGCTGTGTTAGGCGACAGGATCAGGATGAGCGAATGGTACACGCATCCTGATGTGTTCATTCGATCGTTGGCTACACGTGGTGCCATGGGCGGACTTCACCCCAAAACCATAGAAATAACAGAATTGGTAAAAGCCGCTTCATTCGATTACATTATTATTGAAACAGTAGGCGTAGGTCAAAGCGAAATTGAAATTGCGGGACTGGCTGATGTGACTGTGGTAGTATTAGTGCCCGAGGCCGGAGATGAAGTGCAAACCATGAAAGCCGGCCTGATGGAGATTGCCGACATTTTTGTAGTGAACAAAAGCGACAGGCCTGATGCTGATTCTTTTATAAAAAACCTGCGGCTGATGCTGGCGCCTGCCTTTCGTTCGCGTACTGCAGAAGTTTCTATTGTGAAAACGGTAGCAGCACAAGGCACCGGCATTGCAGAACTGTTTCAGAAAATCGAAAAGCAGTTGCAATCAAACAGCATCAACGAAAAACATTTTTGGCTGCTGGCCGAAAGAGCTTATTACTTAATTCAACAGCAAAGAATGAAAACTGTAAACAAGAGCGAACTTAAAAACCTGATTGAAAAACAAGTACAGGAAGGAAGTTTCAACCTGTATCATTTCATTCAACAATTTGCTGCTTGTTAATCACCTTGTGCATCGATTAATTTGTACATTGCGGCCCACTATTTTATTTACAATTCATGTCTGTAAAGGGAATAACAAGATACCAGCGGCTGATACAGAACATTACCAATTGGCAGGAGTATGCTTTTCGTAAAGGCGAAAGAAAAAAGCGTTCGCTGCAGTTTACCACAAAGCCTTACCCCATTCACTTTAAAGTGCCGGATAGTTTATACCAGGTTTTTAAAGAAATTTTTATGGAAGATTTTTACGAGATTGACAGCCTTGTAAAAAAACTTCCTTCCAATCCTGTGGTCATTGATGTAGGCGCTAATGCAGGTTTCTTTAATATTTTATTGTTTTCCAAAATTCATAAAGCCCGGGTGCTGGCTTACGAACCCATGCCATCCAACATTCATTTTTTTAAAGAAGCCATTGACAGAAACCCCATCCTTCAATCCATTAAATTATACCAGGCAGCCGTTACCGGAGAGGCCAAAGAATATATAGAGTTATTTACTGAAGATACAGAAGGAAATACTGTAGTATCATCTGTGTTTTCAAACTTCAACCAGCTGAATAATAAAACGGTCAGGGTTGAAGCCCGGTCCTTAACTTCTATAATAGAAGAGAACGGATTGCACCAGGTTGACTTATTGAAATTAGACTGCGAGGGAAGCGAATACGATATAATTTATAATACCGAACATTCGGTGTTAAAAAAAGTAAAGATGATGGTCATAGAAGTGCATCAAATAGATAACGACCGGCATAACCTGGATGCTCTTGATCAGTACTTAGCTTCTATTGGTTATAAAAACAAAATTCTTCCCGTGCAGGAAGGAAGTTTTTATATGCAGGCCATAAAAAAATAAAAATTGGAGCAGCCCAAAAGAATATTGGTTGATTGTGAAAGAATGAAATACCCCTTTACCGGGCTGTATTATTATTGCCTCTATCTTGCCAAATACTTAGAACGCACCAATACAGATAAAGAGTTTTGTTTTTACTCGCGGCCTGCCACCAAAGAATTATTTAAAAATTCCTGCGTAATAGACCAACACTCGCTGCAGAAGTTTTTGCTTCCTTCTCTGAAAAAGTTTTCTATATGGCACAGCACCTATCAGGGAACGATGTATTATCCCTGGCATAGAAATATAAAAGTAGTACTGACTGTGCACGACCTTAATTTTTTGTACGATGAAAGCAAGTCGGATGTAAAAAAGAAAAAGTACTTAAAACAACTTTCCGATAAAGTAAAGCGGGCCGATTATATAGTTGCTATTTCACAGTTTGTACTAGACGATCTGAAGAAAAATATTCCTCTTGCCGGCAAGCCTGCAAAAGTCATTTACAATGGCTGCACCCTTGATGAGATTGAACATTTAACCGCGCCATCATTTGTTCCTGATGCACCTTTTATTTTTACAATAGGCACCATCATTGACAAAAAGAATTTTCATGTACTGCCCGGTTTGTTGAAAAACAATCAATACCAACTGCTAATTGCCGGCATCACAAATAGCGAAGAATACAAAAGCAAAATAATAGCAGAAGCGAGGGCATTAGGCGTAGAGGACCGTGTTATTTTTACAGGTGCTGTTTCTGAAAACGACAAGCAATGGTATTTGAAAAATTGTTTAGCCTTTGTTTTTCCTTCCACTGCAGAAGGTTTCGGTTTGCCCGTAATAGAAGCCATGTATTTCGGCAAGCCGGTATTTCTTTCACGGTTTACTTCTTTGCCTGAAATTGGTGGAAACGATGCTTACTATTTCGAAAGTTTTGAGCCCGATTATATGGTAAAAAAGTTCAGCGAATCTTTAGAGCATTTTGAAAAAGACAATGGAAGGCAAAAGATGAAGGAAAGAGCACTTCTTTTTGATTGGACACGAAGCGCCGAACAATACCAGGCAGTTTACGATGAGTTATTAAAAGTAAAGTGATCAACGGTTTTTTCTCCACCACCTGTAACCAATAATACCTACCATCACTAATGGCGTAAAGGCCAGGTACATAATTCCGGCATTCAAGCCTCTTGCGGATTTCTCACCTAATTGTTGTGCGGTGCGGGTGCAAATAGAGCATTGTGCATTAGCAGGAATAGAATATAGAAAGCCAAAGCACAAAACCAATAACACGATGATCAAAAGTTTTTTCATGGCAGTGGCAAAGGTACTGATACTCTGTGAATGACAATGAGTAACCAGCGATGAATGGGCCGCCTACAGCATCGAAGAACATGCTATAAGAAAGTTTTTCTCAAAAAACCAACTCATTACTCATCATTGATTACTCATTAAAGTATAGTGAAAATGCAATGATCAATCTTATACCGCTTCTGCACTCATTCGCTTCTGCACTTTCTTTCTCTCTTCTTCGTCCAAAATCACCTTACGCATACGAATGTTGTTCGGCGTTACTTCAATACATTCATCCTGCTGGATATATTCCATACATTCTTCCAAAGTCATTTCGCGTTTGGGCTGAATGTTGGTAGCTGCATCACTACCGCTTGCACGGTGGTTCGTCAATTTTTTACCTTCATTAGAGTTGACAACAATGTCGCCGGGCTTATTGTTTTCACCAATGATCATTCCTTTATACACTTCTTCTCCCGGATCAACAAAGAAATAACCACGGTCCTGTAACTTATCTAAAGAATAGCCGGTTGTGGTGCCATTGTCCTTAGCGATCAACACACCATTATTACGGCCGGGGATTGGCCCCTTCCATGGCTTGTATTCACTAAAGCGATGGTTCATTACCGCTTCACCTGCTGTATTGGTTAACATTTGCGTACGCAAACCTAAAAGTCCGCGGGATGGAATATCAAACTCCAAATGCTGCATGTCGCCCTTCGTTTCCATTACATGCATTTCACCTTTGCGGCGGGTAACAAGATCAATTACTTTTGAAGCGTATTCCTGCGGCACGTCTACTACTAATGTTTCGAATGGCTCACATTTTTTCCCATCAATTTCCTTTGTAATTACCTGTGGCTGGCCAATGGTTAACTCATACCCTTCGCGGCGCATGGTTTCTATTAACACCCCTAAGTGCAAAATACCACGGCCGTACACCATAAAGCTGTCGGCGCTGTCTGTATCGTAAACTCTTAAGGCCAGGTTTTTTTCTGTTTCCTTCATCAGGCGGTCACGCAGGTGGCGCGAGGTAACGAACTTTCCATCTTTACCAAAAAATGGTGAGTTGTTAATGCCAAACTGCATGTTCATCGTTGGCTCATCTACACTGATAACGGCTAATGCTTCAGGATTGTCAACGTCAGAAATCGTATCACCAATATTAAAATCTTCCAGACCTACAACGGCGCAAAGATCGCCGGCAACAACTTCCTGCACTTTCTTTTTTCCCATGCCTTCAAAAACATACAGCTCTCTTACTTTTTGTTTTTTTATAATGCCGTCGGCCTGCATTAAAGCGATGTTCTGATTTTCTTTGATCGTACCACGGGCCACGCTGCCAATGGCAATACGGCCAAGGAAAGAAGAATAGTCCAGCGAAGTGATCTGCATTTGCAGCGTTCCTTCGCTTACTGTTGGCGGCGGCACGTGTTTTAAAATACCATCAAGCAACGGTGTAATATCCTCACTTGGTGTTAAGCTATCGTTGAACCAGCCATTTTTGCCCGATCCATAATAAGTTGGGAAATCCAATTGCTCTTCAGTAGCGTCGAGGTTAAAGAATAATTCAAAAACTGCATCGTGCACTTCATCAGGGCGGCAGTTAGGCTTATCTACTTTATTGATAACCACAATTGGCTTCAGGTTCAATTGAAGCGCTTTTTGCAGCACAAAACGGGTTTGCGGCATGGGGCCTTCAAAAGCATCTACTAAAAGAATAACACCATCGGCCATTTTTAGTACCCGTTCCACTTCACCTCCAAAGTCGGCGTGGCCTGGCGTGTCAATCACATTTATTTTAACGCCTTTGTATTCTACAGCGGCATTTTTTGAAAAGATGGTAATACCTCTTTCCCTTTCCAGGTCATTGCTGTCCATGATCAGCTCGCCGGTTTCCTGGTTATCGCGGAAAACCTTTGTAGCATGAAGAATTTTGTCGACCAGTGTTGTTTTTCCGTGGTCAACGTGGGCAATAATGGCGATGTTTCTGATATCCATAAGTTTCTTTTAGCTGCGAGCTGCGAGTTTTAAGCTTCGAAACTTAAGTTCGTAACTTTTTACTCAGCCTTAAAGCTGTATTTTTTAAGGCGGCAAAGGTACGGCAAATAAGGCGGGCAGCCCAGCAAATGGAAAGACTTTACAAAAACTTTTTAATGAGATTAACGATGAGGGTGAGAATTAAGCTGAAAATGATCATGGTAGTAATTGGGAAATAAAAGCGGCTGTTCTGTTTTTCTATCCTGATATCTCCGGGCAGACGGCCAATCCAATGCAGTTTATCATGAAAAAAATAAATGATGATGCCCGCCAGAACGATCATCAGCCCCAAAACAATCATGTACTTCCCCGTGTTGCCGTCCATTTTAGCAATTTACAAAGAAGACAGCAGGCATAATTGAATATATTTGAACATGAAGTTTTTATCTATTTTGTTGATGGGTCTTTTCATAAATATTACAGCAAATGCCCAGGATAGCTGGAAAGTTTGCATGGATAAGAAAACAGTTTTAAAAACATCCGTGGAGAGTGAAGAAAAAAACGTTGTGCATATTAACGCTGCCGATCTGAAAAATAAAAATGGCTTGGTTGTTACTTATACCGGCCAAACAAAAAAGAAGGATTGGGAAAGAGCGATCATGATCTACGATGAAAATGATCGTGAACTAAACCGGCAAAAAGGATCAAAACTTGAATTGAGCGATGCAGCGCTCCA
>JBQCHB010000513.1:0-4365 GCA_051955075.1 Flavisolibacter sp. | reverse complement strand
ATTGAATGCCTTCCTGTTTGTTGTAAGTAAGGCTTAAATTGTAAGTAGTACCGTTGCTGCCACCAGCCAGGCTTACATTATGCGATTGCCTCTTGGCACTACGGCCAAACATTTCGTTTTGCCAGTCTGCAAAGGGAACATATTTATAAAGGTCGAGGTCTTCAAACCTTCCGTAGGTTTCCTGAAAATCTTTTTCTGATGTACTATTGCCACGGCTTCTTTCATACTGGTATAAAACAAAATTGTAAGGATCCATCACATCAAGCTTGTTTGCCAGTTTATCCACGCCTACTAAACCATTATAGCTGATAACAGGTTTTTGATTGCGGCCACCCTTTGTAGTAATGATCACGACACCGTTGGCGCCCCTGGCACCATAAATAGCAGTGGCTGATGCATCTTTCAAAACGTCGATTGTTTCAATGTCCTGTGGCGAGATAACCGATAAAGCGTTTTCAACCTGTACGCCGTCTATAATGTATAAAGGTGAGTTATCCTGTGTAATAGATCCGCCACCTCTTACCCGAATCAATACATCAGCATCCGGCGTTCCTTCGGTACCCGTAACCTGCACACCTGCTAGTCTTCCGGCAAGTGCCTGGGCCGCAGAATTAATAGGAATATCTTTTAATTGCTTTGCACCTATCGAAGAAACAGAACCTGTCAGATCTCTGCGGCGAACCGTTTGATACCCGATGACCACCACATCCAGCGCCTCGGACACACTCTGCATTGTTACATTCAAACTGTTTTTATCGCCTACTGAAACTTCCTGCGGACTATAGCCAACAGAACTGAAGATCAGAACCACGTTATTCCTGTCGGGAATTGAAATCGTGAACCTGCCCTGGTTGTTTGTGGCGGTTGCTCTATTGGTGCCCTTTATTGTCACATTAATATCAGCAAGCCCTTTTCCTGAACTATCTGAAATAACACGGCCGCTAACCGTTCGGGTTTGGCTCCATGCAAAAGCAAAAGAAAAACAGGCAATCAAAGAGAGATAGAATTTCCTTTTCATATACAAGCTTGATAGTTTTTAGTTCCTTATTGATGCTGTAATCAAAAACAATTACATCATTCTTACCTAACTCATTTTGCAAAATGAGTTTTTACCCTCTCCACTTAACAAGTCTAAACAGATATTTTTTGCTGGCAAGCATATTTAAAAGATTTATTTACGCAATCGTTACCGACAACGTTTGCAAATCTGGCAGTAGATAGAAATTCAATACTTTTAAACAGATTTTAAAAGAGCCTAACTGTTTGCATAATGAAATTTGACAGCGTTACCATAAAAGATATTGCCAAAGCACTTAATCTTTCTACATCCACCGTGTCAAGAGCTTTGCGTGGTAGTTACGAGATCAGCGCTGAAACAAAAAAGCAAGTGTTGGAGTATGCCGAACAAATTAATTATCGTCCCAATCCTATCGCCTTAAGCTTAAAAGAAAGAAGAACAAGAGCCATTGGCGTTGTGGTAAGCGAGATCGCCAATAATTATTTTTCGCAAGCCATTAATGGCATTGAATCTATTGCTTACAATCGCGGCTACCATGTTATTATCACACAAAGCCATGAGTCGGGCGAAAGAGAAAAAGTAAACGTACAGCACCTTGCTTCCCGTGGTGTGGATGGTTTGCTTATTTCTCTATCCAGTGAAAGCGTTGACCTGTCGCATTTAAAAGAACTGCACGAAAAAGGTTTGCCAATCGTTTTTTTTGACAGGGTTACCGATGAAATAGAAACACATAAAGTGGTAGCCAATAATTACCTCGGTGCTTTTCATGCAACAGAACATTTAATTTTCCAGGGCTTTAAAAAAATTGGACACATTACCAGCTCGCCCTATTTATCTATTACCAAAGAACGGCTGCAAGGCTACCAGGATGCTTTGGAAAAACATAAAATTGCCTTCAACGAAAACCTGGTGCAGTATTGTATGCATGGAGGAATGGTATTGGACGAAGTGCAGCAAGCCATGGACGGTTTATTCAGGTTAAAAACAAAGCCAGATGCCATATTTACTGCAGGCGACAGGCTTACAACGGTTTGTTTTGGTGTGCTGAAAAAAATGAAACAAAAAAAAGAAGTAGGCTTTACAGGCTTCACTAATACAAGGCTGGCCGACCTTTTTTCTCCTGCTTTAACCGTAGTGCGGCAGCCCGCTTTTGAAATAGGTCAAACCGCTATTGAATTTTTAATTCAAATGATAGAAAGTAAACGACCTGTAACTGAATTTGAAACAAAAACTTTAGAAACAGAATTAGTGATCCGAGAATCATCTATGAAAAAGAACGGGGTGGCCTAACTCGTGTAATTGGTGTATCAAATTCATGTAATTCCTATCAATAATTCCTCTTTTTAGCACCCAGGTATTTTTCTTTTATAACAAGATGCATAGGCTTTTCGTATACCTTACTTTCCAGCCAGGAAATAATATCGAGATAAGCGAAAGCTCTTGTTTCAAAACGGTTCTTTTCAAGCCTCTTTATTTTGTTCAATAATTTTTCAAACTCGGGTTTTAATTTTCGTGGAGATAAGTGGAAAGTATTTCTGATAAATGCAAACATCTCTTCCTCTATTACAGTAAGATTACCCATTTTAGCCATGAAGCGGTAAACCGATTTGGTGAGATATTCCATAATATCGTAATTGCCCAATTCGTAATGGGCCAGCAAGTGCATAAGACGTGCATAGCATTGCAAATCGTTTCTAAGATCCACTTTCCAATTAATGATCTTTTGCAAATAGTCTATTGACGTTTCATAATCCTGGTTGCCAAAATAAAGAGAGGCTATTTTGTAATAAAAAACCAAGATGCGATGACGATCTAAATACAAATAATATTCATCCAGCTTTTCTTCGATATACGATACCAATGAAAGTCCTTCTTTAAATGTTCCCAACATAAAGTGCTGGTTCATTCGGGCCGTATTGAGATAGACAAAGGTTTGAATGCGGTTGTTATCATTATGATGGACCGTGTCGGATGCTGCAAATTCTTCAAACTGCTTTAACACAAGATCGAATTGCTGGTAATTCCGTAAATCAAAATGGGCGTTCAGCAGGTTGTGCATTCCTTTTATGTAATGACCTGTTTCCACCTTTATCATTTGCGGTTGTTCCAGAAAAAGGTTTACCCATTTTTGCGTGTACCTGTAATACATCAAAAAGTCCTGTCGTATAAATGCATACCAGCAATAGCTTTGGCATAAATACAAACGTTCATAAAATCCTGTTTGCAGGTGTGCATCAGCCGGCAGCGATTCTTTAAAAAACATTCTCACATCCACTTCATCAGCTTCGTTTCTTGCATGGCCGTTTTTAATATACCAACTGTATAATTGCAGTGCAAGGTTAGAAAGCTTTGTGATCATGCGTCGCTTCTCATTAATCTCAACAGCTTCAAAGGCAAGCCTGTCAGCTCTGTCCTGCATACTGCGTGTAATATGAAGCGTTTCAATTTTCTTCTCCAGCGATATAATCTGTATTAAAAAACTGTCCTGGTTGTATAAATGTGTAAGCTCTTTTAGTTTATCTAATATTTTAAGGCTTTGGAGGTAAAGGCCTTTGTTATATAAAATGCGTGCATGATCGAGTTGTTCGTGCAATTGCATGTCTATACTTTCTTCGCTTTTCAGTAAACGTAAGCTTGACAAAAGTTGTTTGTAGAGATGCGCTTTAATATTCGATAATTGCTGCTTTTTAATGGCAGGATTTTTTTTCAACAACATAGCCTCATCATAATCATCCATTTTATCAAGTGCATCAAAAAGCTGGATGATCTTAAGGTCTTTGTTGGCAGAATTGCGTTGAATATAGAGCTTGAAATTTCGTTTCTCAGCTTTTTGTAAGGATCGTATCAATTGAAATAATGGATCGGCTGACCGGTTGGGCATCGTATAGATTTTCTTTTGAAATTGAGTGCTGGTAAGGATTTCAGAAAACGAAATTCAATTTCAGCATTGTAAATCTGTTGCTATTTTATTTTAATTGCGAAAATAACACATCCTACTTTTACAAAAGAAACGCACAATAATTGATTGTGCGGCACATTGTTAAGGAACTCTTATTAAACGAGATTTAATTTTCTCTATTCATATAGCAAGCACTCGTTAGCACCCGCTGTTTCTACAGTGGGTTTTTTTATGTAAGCTCTTAAACTTCCTTTAACAATTAAAAAATAAATGCCTTGAAAATATGAGTTGTCTTTATGCAGTTGACGGAGAAAATTTTCGCTGGTAAAAGCAAAAGTGTAGGTGGTCATCCAGGTATCAAAATCGGCATTCTTCTCTTTCGAAGGCTGCATGTAAAGGCTGCGCAGCACATACAGGCCCTCCCTGGTCAATTTAAGGTAGATCATCC
>JBQCHB010000512.1:0-4000 GCA_051955075.1 Flavisolibacter sp. | reverse complement strand
AAAGAACAAAATGCCATCCATTGCATTAAAAAACTGGTTGCCAACCAGCTCAACGCGCTTATTATTTATTGCTTTGGCTGCCAAACCAATATTTGCATTCAACGCTCTGCTTGTGCCAGAAAACAGTTTGAAGAAGAGCGGCGCTTTACCTGTGACCTGCTAATTATCACGCCGGATGCGACGGTAGCGGATGAAGAAAAACGGCAAGAAATACAGGAAATGATTTCCCATTTCGGAACAGTAAATATGGTAATCCATCCGCTTGGGTTTGTATTAAAACAAATGAACGAGGGCAATTTATTTTTTAACTGGGTGCATAAACAAGGGATGTTATTACTGGATCGCAACAACAGTACCCAATTATGCCAGCGCCGGTAGAACGCGCATATCGTCATCAGGCATCACAATACTATTTGAGCAACCCGGCAATGAATGATTACCTGGAAGTAAAATTTCAACCCATTGTAAAGCCGGAAGCGAAGAAAGAATCAACAGCACCCTCACAACCTGTAGAAATAAAACTGACGCTGGATGCGGCTAATGGATGGCGGCCCATAGCAACAAAAATCTAAGAGATTACTTAAAGGGGGTGCCAACCTTTTGAAGGTGGGCAACCCTACACCACCCCACATCAAAAATATGAGATCATTTCCGCTCTTTTATGATAGCCAAAACAAAGGCCGGGTATCAACCGGCTTTTTTATCACTAACCTTTATCAGAAAATAGTATTAACGAAAGGATAAACAAAAAGCAGATCTATAAAAGGAAAACGTGGCCCTTGTCGAAACCATCTAAGAATTCTTTCGTGTGGCTCGAGGGCAGAGGATTTTTCTTTCTAAAATCAACATTCCAGCATTTCCATAACTTTGATTTATAAATTAACGCCTACATTCGATTAATTTAAAAAGAGGTATTGCTGCTTTTTTATTATGCCCGTTTATGATCTATATGATATGAGAGAATGCTTTCAAAGTCTTGCAACAGGCGACGTAAGTGCATTTGAGACCATCTTTGAACTTTATAAAAAAAGAGTGTTCGGCGTAGCACTCAAAATGCTGAAGTCTGAAACAGACGCGGAAGAAATTGTGCAGGATGTATTCCTTTCCATCTGGCTGGCTAAAGCCAACCTAAACCAGGTGAATGATCCCGAGGCTTATCTTTTCACTATTACTTACAATACCATCTATACCCGCTTAAAAAAAGCATCCCATAACCAGGAGCTTTTAAATACAATCATACATCATCTTACTCAAATACAAAATACAACGGATGAAACAATTGCTGCGCGGGAAATTCACAAATTGATCAATGAAGCCGTACAGCAGCTTCCGCCACAGCAACGGACTGTTTATGAATTAAGTAAGCAGGAAGGACTAAGTTATAATGAGATCGCGGAGTGTATGCAGCTCTCAAGAAACACCGTAAGGAACCATCTATCAGAAGCCATGAAAACGATCCGCGTTTTTTTGAAAAAAACGACTATGGTATTCATATCGCTGGCGGTATTTATTATTGACTGACCGCCCTTCCAAAATAAGTGATTTGAAAGAACTCTCTATGCCAAATATCTTTTAAGATCGTCTTTCCCTTGGGAAGGGGCTGGGCTGTGCTGAAAAATATTTTCTCTTCAACTGGTACTTTTATTTTATTTCATACTCCCTGTATAAAGAATCGTATTTATGAGTAACGACCGTTTAAAATATCTTTTAGAGCAATATGCCTCCGACGTTTCTACGCCGGAGGAAACAAGGGAATTATTCGGCTGGATCAGGAAGTCGAAAGATGATATGCTGCTGAAGGAAAAGATCAAAGAACTGTGGGCCGGCCATGAGAATGGTAGGCAATTGCCCGATGTGGATTGGGATGCCATATACACGAAGATCATTAATACGCCTGTGATAGAGAAAAAGCACGTGTGGTTGCGGGTGGCAGCAGCGGCAGTTATAATTGTAGTGCTGTTTGCGGGGTATTTTATATTTAATCATCATGCCACAACACCAATAGCCAAAACAAAAACACAGCAGCAGAGCAGGTTTGAAAATGATCTCACTCCGGGAGGAAACAAAGCGGTACTTACTTTGGCAAATGGCGCTCAGATCATTCTTGACAGCGCTACTAATGGTGCGTTGACCCAACAAGGCAATACAAAAATTATCAAGCTGAATAATGGACAGCTTTCTTATAATTCAGTAAACGGCTCTTCGTCTTCACCCAAAACAGGCGAAATCTTATATAATACTGTTTCCACACCGCGTGGCGGACAATACCAGGTTGTATTGGCTGATGGAAGTAAGGTATGGCTCAATGCCGCGTCATCACTACGCTTTCCTACATCCTTTACAGGAAACGCGAGGGAGGTCACGCTAACCGGCGAAGGATATTTTGAAGTGACGCATGATGATGCAAAACCTTTCAAGGTTTTGGCAAATGGGGTTGAAATAAAGGTTCTTGGAACGCATTTTAATATCAATGCTTATAAAGATGAGCCAACAATAAAAACAACATTACTGGAAGGATCTGTAAAAGTAGGAATAGGCGCCGCCAGCAAAACGATCAGGCCGGGTGAACAGGCGCAAATAGAAAGCCATGATAACTCCCTAAATCCAAACATCATGGTTCAGTCCGTTGACGTAGATGCCACAGTAGCCTGGAAGAATGGACGCTTTATTTTTCACGGAAATAATATACTGTCGGTAATGAGGCAACTCGCAAGGTGGTACGACGTAGAAGTAAGCTACGAGGGAAATGTTACCGATGAAGAGTTTGTAGGAGTGATCAACCGCTCGCGTTATGAGAATATCTCAGAGATATTGGATATGCTGGAAAAGACACGCACAGTGAGTTTTGCTATTAGCGGCCATCATGTTACGGTGATGCCTTTTAAGAAGTAGGTTTTTTATTGAAGGAAGGATAGTTACTAATTGTTTAGTAAGCATCATGGTTCGTTTTGCATTAAGTCTTTTGTTTAGGCTTGTTTAGAATGCCTTACCAGATACTAAACAGCAAATTATGAATTGAGAATATTACCTGAAAAAAACCGCCCCGACGGCAATCGGGACGGTAACAATTTGGGTAACCAAATAAATAAAACAGTTACGATCATTCATTTTAAACCCAAAACACAAAAGTATGATTTTATCCATTAGCGGTAACTTTTTGCTAAGGCGCAGGCTGCCGCCTCAATTACTCAAAGTTATGAAGCTCACTGCCTTTCTCTTAACAGTTGCTTTTTTGCAGGTGCACGCAAAAGGCATTTCGCAGATTACCTTATCGCTCAAAAAAAACCCCGTAGAAAAGGTGTTTCGTGAAATTGAACGGCAAACCGGTTATGGCTTTCTTTACACTAAAGAAATGCTGGCAGATTTGCCGCAGGTAACTATAAACGTAAAGAACGCATCGGTAAAAGAAGTATTAAATCAATGTTTCAAAGGGCAATCGCTCGAATATTCTATTGACAAAAACACCATCGTGATCACGAGAAAAGTTTTTGCCGGAGCTAACACTCTTGCTCCTGATTTGGTTGCTTCACTGCCTCCTCCAATAGAAATCCACGGAAGAGTGGTAAATCAGCAGAGGGATCCGTTACCGAATGTCTCAGTATTGATAGCAGGAACTAAAATAGGAACAACTACCAACGGCGAAGGACGTTTTAGTTTAACTGCACCGGATGGTAAAAATATTATATTGGAAGTTTCCAGTGTGGGCTATCAGACAAAGAGGGTGAATGTGGGAAAGCAGACTGATGTGAATATTGTTTTGGAAGTAGATATTGCTGGTTTGAATGATGTAGTGGTGGTGGGATACGGTACGCAGAAAAAAAGTGATTTGACCGGATCTTTGTCGCAAGTTAAAGGTGATGACATCAACGCATTTCCTACGACAAATGTTTTTCAGGCGTTGTCGGGCAGGTCATCCGGAGTGCAGGTAATGCAAAGCACCGGCGCACCTGGCGCTTCTGTAAGTATTAGAATAAGAGGTTCAAATTCTATACGCGGAAGT
>JBQCHB010000511.1:0-3671 GCA_051955075.1 Flavisolibacter sp. | reverse complement strand
AAATGCTTTCGCCATTCGCTCACCGGCAGTGCAATCACTTCTTTTAAAGGTTTTCTTTCATTGTTCGGAACGATTTGTGAAAAAGCCCAGCCGGTATTGATATGAATTTCAGGATTGACAAGAACGATTTGGTAAGGAGATAAATCGAGTTCTGTCTCTTGCAGATTTTCTCCGCGGCCTGTGGCGTATGAAGGTTTATTGATGATGAAGAAAGGACAATCGCTGCCTAACTGCAAAGCATATTCGATAAGTTGGTTTTCGTGCAGGCCGAGATTAAATTTTTTGTTTAAGAGCAATAACGTAAATGCACCGTCGGCACTGCCACCGCCCAGGCCCGCACCTGAGGGAATGGTTTTGTGCAGGTGCATAATAACGGCAGGCAATTGCGGAAAATCTTTTTTTAAAAGAAGGTAAGCTTTAACGCAGATATTGTCCTCAGGTTGAACATCGATGGTCAAACCGGAATTTGTAAATATGATTTCGTCTTGTGAGGAAGCATTTTGAATGATCTCCAATCCATCACGTAAGGGAACAGGATAAAATACAGTTTCAAGATCATGAAAGCCATCGGCTCTTTTTTGCAGAATGTGCAGTCCTAAATTTATTTTACAATTTGGAAAGGAGATCACAGATTTCGCAGATTTTTATCTTGGATTTCGCGGATGAAACGATTTCAATTTCACAGATTATCTAATGTGGATTTTCCTTTTTCGTATCGATGGATCTTTTGAACTATAAGCTATCAGCGCCGATCAGCGAAATCTTAAATCAACCCGTATGATCAGTCATTTTTCTTCCTGTTGTTGATTTCATCCCTGATGGCAATGGCCCGGATATAATCTTCCTGCTCCAGCACTTCGTTCAACAAAGTATTCAAGTCTTCCAGCGACATAGATTTTAAATCGCCTTTACCGCCGGCCTCTTCTTCGGGAGATGATATGGCAGGTGTTTTTTTCTTTTTGCCCGTAGCACCTGGATCTTCCATTAAAATACCGGCACTTTCAAGGATGTGTTCGTAAGTATACACAGGACAACCAAACCGTACTGCTAAAGCCAGCGCATCGGATGTGCGGGAATCGATCTCAATAGTATCGTTATCAGAAGAGCAAACCAATTTGGAATAAAAAATACCTTCCTGCAGGTCGGAGATAACAATTTCGTGCAGCTCAATGTTAAAAGCAGTCATGAAGTTCTTCATCAGGTCGTGGGTAAGCGGGCGGCTGGGCTGCATTTTTTCAAGCGCCACAGCAATGGCCTGGGCTTCAAAGCCGCCAATAACAATGGGAAGCCTGCGCAATCCGTTCACTTCGCCCAACACTACAGCATAGGAATGCGTTTGCGTAATACTGTGAGAAAGAGCCACTATTTCCAATTCTATTTTCTTCATACCCTGAAAAGGCTTTTGCTAAAGTTTGCAAACCTACGATAAAAACGTGAATGGCGGAAGGCAGGGAGAGGAGTAAGTGGTAAGCAGATAATGGTGAGTGGGAAGTCCTTGGTACAGTGTTTTTTTTATTTAATTGTTGAAATCTTCCAAGCTTTGCCAACTCGAAAAACTAATAACGAAAACCCGTAGTTAAAGAAACCCATTCACCACTCGCTATTCACCACTCACCTTACTGCCCTTTCATTTTCTTTACCGCCGCTGTCAGCTTAGGTACTACTTCAAAAGCATCGCCTACAATGCCATAGTCCGCCGCTTTAAAGAAAGGCGCTTCTGCATCTTTATTGATGACAACAATAACCTTGCTTCTGTTTACACCGGCCAAGTGCTGTATAGCGCCGCTGATGCCGATGGCAATGTATAAGTTCGGTGCAATGGCAATACCAGTTTGTCCTACGTGTTCGTTGTGCGGACGCCAGTGTGCATCGGCCACGGGACGGCTACAGGCCAGCGCTGCGCCTAAGGTGTCGGCCAGTTCTTCTACCATGCCCCAGTTTTCCGGCCCCTTCAAACCACGGCCTGCACTTACTACAATGTCGGCTTCGGTTAGCGAAACCTTACCTGCAGTTTTAGCGGTGTCAATTGTTTTTTCTTTTGGTGCCTCAACTGTAGCATTAAAATCAACCACTTCGGCTGTTCCTTCGCCTTCTGTAATGGTGAAAGCATTGACGTTGAGTGAAATCACTTTTACATCGGTATTAATAGCAACGTTGGCAAATGCCTTTCCTGAGAAAACATTTTTGCGAACAGTAAAACCGTTGGATGTATCGGGCAGGGCTGTGGCGCCTGCTGCCAGCCCGGCTTTTAGCCGAACGGCTACTCTTGGAGCCAGTGCTTTACCGCTGGAGTTATTGGAGAAGATGATCACTTTGGCGCCGGTTTGTTCTGCCACCTGCGCAATCACCTTTGTATAAACCTGCGAATCAAATTGATTGAGATTGTCGTTTTGAACCTGGTGTATTTTTTTTACGCCGTGCTTGCCCAACGCAGCAAGGTCTTCATTTACAGAACCCAGGACTACGGCTTCGGCAGTAGTACCGGTTTGCTCTGCTATTTTGGCGCCATAACTTAATGCTTCGTGTGAAGCTTTTTTAATTTGCCCGTCGGCGTGATCAACGAATATTAAAACGCTCATTTGAATAATTTGATAATTAGCAAATTTGAAAATTTGAAATTGATTTCCTCACAATCAAATTTTCTTTTCTTGTTCAATAATGCTGAACCTGCAAGAGTGTCCCGATAGCTATCGGGACAACAAAAATTCAATAGTAGCACTATTGCCCGGTTCATCATCATCAGTCAGCTAAAGAACTGTTTGTATTTTTTGAAAACGACCGCTGTTTTTCATTAGCACATTGGCGCATTTTCAAATTGTTACATTAAATAGCCCTCGCCTCGTCGTGCAGCAAACGCACCAATTCTTCAACGTTGTCGGCTGCTACCAGTTTTACGCCGGCTTTGGCAGGTGGCAACTGGAATTCTGTGAATTTGGTAAACGAATCTGCCTGCACAGGCTCTGCTACCTTCAATGGTTTGGTGCGGGCAGCCATGATGCCACGCATGTTGGGTATTCTTGCTTCTGCCATTCCTTTTTGACAACTTAACACTAAAGGCAAAGCCACTTCCACCGTTTCTTCGCCACCTTCAATTTCTGTTTTTACCGTGGCCGTGTTGCCGCTTAATTGCAAATTTGTAGCGTTAGCAACGTAAGGCAGATCAAGCAACTCTGCCAGCATACCGCCAACGGCACCGCCATTGTAATCTATAGTTTCTTTACCGGTGAGAATAAGATCGTAGCCGCCTTGTTTTGCAACCGCTGCAATTTGTTCGGCCACACTATAACTTTCCAAAGGCTCTGTGTTGATGCGAATGGCTTCATCGCCACCAAGGGCCAAAGCTTTTCTGATGATAGGCTCGGCATCGGCACCGCCAACATTTACCAAATGAATCACTGTGGAAGCATCGGCTTCTTTTAATTCAATGGCACGTACCAGCGCATACCATTCGTCGTAAGGGTTGATGATCCATTGCACACCGGCTTCAGCGAATTTCGTGTTGTTATCGGTGAAAGCTATTTTTGCCGTAGTGTCTGGCGTTTTACTTATACAAACAAGAATCTTCATATAAATAGATTAAGAGAATTTGGTTGCTTATGCAACTAATAATTTCTACAAATATAAGGCGCAAAGATACCTGAAACAGCATAAGTAAAAACATGGAAAGAATT
>JBQCHB010000510.1:0-6653 GCA_051955075.1 Flavisolibacter sp. | reverse complement strand
AAAAAAACAACAAATCAAAATGCATACAATACATCGCATTTAAAAAAGATGAAAAGATAAGTTCAATTGAACAACAAAGATTTCAATCTTTTGATAAGACTGCATGGATGACAGATGCAAATCTCAACTTCAATTTATATTCTACTTCCATTGAAAATTTAATTTTATCTAAAATTGAAATTGACTCAATAGCTTTAATTCAACTATGTGATTTTTCTTTGGGATTGACACCTTATGATAAATATAAAGGACATAGTGAACAAGATATTGCTAACAGAGTTTTTCATTCGAAGAGAAAATTAACTAAAGACTTTAAGCCCTTAATAACTGGTGAGAATATTATTCGATATTTCACTTTTCCACATATTGAAGAATATATAAAATACGGAGGGTGGCTGAGCAGACCAAGACAGGAACGATTTTTTACAGAAGAAAGAATTATTGTTAGACAAATTGCTTCTGGCAATCCACCTAGAATTTATGCTTCTTATGCCAATGACGATTATTATTTTACTCATCATGGTTTTGCTATTATACCTAAAATGGAAGCAAATGTTGCTGTAAAATATTTATTGGCATTGATCAATTCAAGATTGCTAAATTTTTATCATTCGTATAAGTTCTTGGATTTAGAAAAGCGACTTTTTCAAAAGGTTTTAATAGAAAACATAAAAACTCTTCCTATCAAAGTGATAGAGGATCAACAACCTTTTATCATTAAAGCTGACATTATTATCACGAAATACAAAGAGCTCTATAAACTTGAACAAGGCTTATTACAATTATTGCAAGCAAAGGTTGAGAAATTAACGATTAGTAAAAATCTTTCAGACTGGTCTTCTCTTTCCTTCAAGGAATTTCTAAAAGAGCTGGAAAAACAAAAGATAAAACTTTCATTAGCTGAACAAAATGAATGGCTCTCATACTTTGAAGGTGAAAAAGCAAAAGCTATAGAACTTCAACAAATCATAAATAAAACTGACAAGGAGATAGATGGTATGGTCTATCAACTTTATGGCCTAACAGAAGATGAAATCAAGGTTATAGAAAATTCCTAATCATTTAATATGACAGACTCTTTCATTGCATTTATTGACGAATCTGGAGGACATGGCTTTGACTTCAAAAAAGAAGGCACATCCACACATTTTGTGATAACAGCCATTTTAGTTGAAGATGGCAACTTTAAAAAGTTGGAGGAGGAATTTTTAAATATTAAATTGAAGTTCTTCCCAGCAAGTGAACTCAAATCTTCAAGAATTGGCAACAAGGATAATGTCAGAAATAAAATATTAGATGAAATTACTGCTCTTGACTTTAAATACTTTTTGCTAGTAGTTGATAAAAGGAAAATACATGTAAACACTGGATTACAGTATAAAGAGTCATTTTATAAATTCTTGTATGGCTTATTGTATAACAACATATATCGAACCTTCAAAAACATAGAAATTATTGCTGATGAAATAATATCCAATGACTTTGTATCCAGTTTTGAAAAATATATTAAGGACAATCATCAGGTAGATTTGTTTCACCAAAGCAAGATTGAATTCAAAAAGAGTCACAACACAATTTTATTGCAATTAGCTGACTTTATTGGGGGAACTTGTAATAGGCATTTTTCTGGTAAGTCTTCTGTCAATCCCTTAGAAGACTTAGGGGATAAGTGTACAGCAGTTATTATTTGGCCAGAAAAATACCATTCATTTACTGTAGATGAAGAGGATGAATTGGATGAATTTCAAGAGACTATATCCAACCTCGCATTACTAAGAATAGATGACTATATAAATAAGAACATAACTTCTAGGGACAATATCATCAGACTTAGGGTTATGTTTCTTTCTTACCTAAAATCAATTTTTCTTTATAATTCCAAAACAAGATCAATCTACACATTAGAGGTGTTGAACCATCTCAGGAACAATACTACAGAAGAAGTAGATGAACAATTCGTCAGGAGGCAAATTGTAGGGCCATTGAGGTCTGAAGGAGTGCTGATCGTAAGTAATACAACTGGATATAAAATACCTTCCTCCAAAAAAGATGTGATAATTTTTTTCAATCTTTTCAGCAGAACCATAAGCCCTATGCTTACCAGATTAAAGAAATCACATGAAGCTTTATATCAAGCAACTAATGGAAAACTCAATATGCTTGACTATGCTGAGTTTAATTACCTTAAAAAATTATTTGATTAAAATAGAGTCTAGTATGACCTTGTATTGAATGCACTTTTGCATCCCGTATTAGTTTGGAGGTAAGGAAATTGTTCTAAGTCTATGTAGCTCTTTAGTCCCAGGAATAGGAAATGAAAACCAATATCTGTCACTCAAGCCACCGCTTACAATATCTATGAGATTTGAAATAAAATACGAGAAAGAAAGATTATTTATGTCATAGATATTGTAAAAATCTGTTTGGGAGTTAACTGGTGGCTCAAGTCTTTCTGCATCCCCTCTCCGCCACCTTCTAATGAAAAGGTTTGTTCCGAGCGAAATGTGGTTTACTAAGCCTCTTGAGCCTGTCAAAGCATTATCGATTCGCTCGGAATCTATATTTCCGTCAAATTCAAAAGCAAAAATTCCTAAGAATATTCTGGTCTGATAATCTCTTTCCCTTCTGAAGATTGTATGTCTATACATATTCAACGGTAGGAGCATTTCAATCGACTCATCAAATTGTTGAATT
Source organism: Flavisolibacter sp. (assembly GCA_051955075.1). Taxonomy (GTDB): domain Bacteria; phylum Bacteroidota; class Bacteroidia; order Chitinophagales; family Chitinophagaceae; genus Flavisolibacter. The sequence continues at coordinate 3,959 of JBQCHB010000510.1, read as the reverse complement.
ACTCCTCTTAAGCTGGTAGTGGTGATTCTTGATTTAACCTCAATTATTCCTTTCACGTTTTTCTTCGTCGTAATAATAAAGTCTCCTTCGGAGAACAAAACTGGGCAAGTGTTGTCGTAAAGGATAATGTCCAATTGACGGCTTATATCGTTTCCGTTGTTTGAATCTACAATAAAACCAGTTCCTACTGAAATGTTATTCGGAAGGAATTTCCTAAGGATATTCTTTAGAACCGCCTCTTTGAATCTTCCTTCCTCGCCCCAATGTCTGTCACCAATGAGGTCACGAACTCTGTCTTTAATAATTTCCAGTTCTCTTGTAATCGATTCTTGAAATCGGCGTGAGTTAGTTGGCATAAGCGATTAAATATAGCATACAATGTTGGCAGAAGTCTTCACCGTGTTTTCACATTCGAAGCAGAAGCCTTTCGTCCCGCATCTATCAGAACTACACTTAGACTGCTTTCAATCTTTAGCTCCTTCAGTATCTTATTGACTTTTTTCAATTCTGTGTTGTCAAAGTAAAGTATAACCTTGATAGACTTAACTGTCTGGTTGGCCTTTTCATAAACTGCAACTTGATTGGCTAGATTTTGCTTCAGTTTTGAATTTGAAGCAAGTTTAAATTCTACAAGAGTTTTGTCCTTTGAACCTTTTGAGACCGTGTAGTCAACTGGCCCTCTGCCATTGTTTACTTCTCTATTAACATCCAAGTCTGTTGCATACCATGTTAATCGGTAAATAATTTGAAGATCCTCTTCTCTTTTTATAGGTTTTCCATCAATATAAAATAATCTGTAGCCGTCATTATTCTCAACTACATGTTTCAAATAATTTACTCTTTGCATTGCTTGTTCATAAGTACTATCGGCTGCGATTTTATAAAAACCAGTTTTCTCTGAAAGTTTTTCAACGAACTGTGCCAGTTGATGAATAAAAATGGTTTCAACCTCTTTTACCTTTTGCTTCGATATACTTTTAGCCCCTTCTTTGTTCTCTTCTTTTTGTTTAATATACCACTTGATGATTTCTGGATACTGCATGATTGTTTCCTGAACGGCCAACGTAATCTCCTTTTGTGTGTTTTTCTTTTTCTTTGGCGGCTTTGGCAAACGTTTCTTAAAGTAATTAAAGATTTCGTTTCTAAGTTGGTCGTTAGGAATGCTATTACAAATTCGGCTAAAATCACCACGTAAATCGTTACTGTTGATCCAATTATCGTCTTTAGTAAGAATATCTTTTGGAGTAAGAATAACGAAATCGTTGAAAATATAAGGTAGAGTAAACTCCTTTGGCATCCATCGTTCTAGTTCATAGTCGAAATACACCTTATCTACTTTTACTCTCTTTATAAAAGATGGATCGATGTATTTAGTCGCAAATTCCTCTGTATACTCTAGCAGATATTCTTTAGTAAGGTTGGTTGTAAAGTCACTGATATTGTCTTTACCAACACCAATTTCAAAAAGTCCAGCTTTTTCAAGGTGTGATGATTGGGTAATCTTCTCTTTGCCTAAATCATCGAACACTATATGCATAGATGACGACATCGCTTTTCCGAATTTCTCACCTAAGCCACTTCCTCCGTTTCCAACCTTACTGTACCCAAACCAATTCTGTTTGACCTCAGAAAACAAATACCAAGACTTTATTTGCGATAATTCAGATATCCCAACCTCAGATTTAGATTTCAAGAAGCTCAAATACTTAAGAATGCTTTCATGTAACTTTTGATATTCAGTCTTCTTATTTCCAAAAAGGAGAAAAGGATCAATGAAAAGAGGAAGATCATTTATTAGTGATACGTTGAAGGCTCCATATTTTTCCAAGGTATCTTCCAAAATATTGAAGAAGTCAGTGAAGTATATTTTCACTTTGTATCAGTTTTGGTCGTTTTAAGATTTCTGCCAGCGTCGAAGCATTGGCGATATGGCAGCTCTATGTTCATCTGCCCGAGCCAATGCTGAATAAATGTACAAATGTTCATTGATTCTTTTGTCCGTCAATAGAATTAAGTCACGCTGGAGCAAAAAGCTGTATTATTCGGTAATTTTGAAAACGCCATTATCAGTTTCCTCCATAAATATTTGAAATTCTACATCTTCTTCAAATGCTTCTTTATAAAAAAGTGTCATGGCTGCTTCGATGTCACGATAGTTTTGAGGTTTATACTTATGCCACAAGACTGCCACATGTCCTTCCTTGTTTCTAAATACTTTTAAAATCTTGAGCCCTTTCTCAATTGTCGTCCAATCTGAAAATGTTACAACCTTTTTTAAGTTGTCAATTAGTGGCGAAAGAGTAAAAGTGTCTTCTGCTTCAAGTTCTGATCCTTTTATGCTGGAAGACTTTATTACTGTCCCTTTTGTTTTGTCTTTAGGCTTGTTGATAATATAACCGTGCTTTAAATAGCAAGCCTTTACTAAAAGTTCACAGCCAATACCCAAAAACAGTCTTTTTTGAATGTTACGGATAAGTAGCTTAAAAGTGTCACCTACTTCTATATCCTTGCGTTTCAAAATTGCTGCTTTTGCCAAATAGTATTCAGCAATAAGTTTGAAACTTTGCCAGTCACTTTTCTTGAAAACTTTTGCGTATTGCCGTTTTATTTCTTTTTCTATAGATGGCATGTCGTTAAAAATAGCAGGTAACGTAGACGCGCTTTGTGAAGGTGGGATATTCCAATTCCTGCCGCTCCACTCTAGCATATCAACTGAAATTTGTTTACTGTTGAAAATTAGCACTTCAGCCCCACTTTTACAAAGTGCATGTTAGCAGCAGTAATTGCCTTTGAATGCTGATCCATATTCCTCTTTAAAGTAAGTACATTTATCAAGACAAAATGTAATGATGACACAAGGTGAACTAAGAACAGGATTTGCAAGATTACAAAAGCATGAAACAGTTGCAGAATGCCGAGAGTTAATAGGTATATACTCCAATTTTATGATGCTGGTTATACAGAATCATCATTCTGAAAGCCTAAATTCAAGAGTTGAAGGACATGGAAAATTGATTCTTCAAATGATGATGACAAAAACAATTGCCATTAATTCTCTATTAAATGGTCTTTCATTTAAAGCGACCGATGGTAGCAAATTAGACAAACTACTTGATCCAGTAATTTTTGGGGTATTGATACGGAATGTTTATGAAACAGCTGCAATGTTTAATCTTATTTATAAAACACCATGTAGTCCTGATGAGAAACTAATTATGTACAATCTCTGGGTAATTGCTGGTCTTTCTTATAGGCAGAGATTTTCAACCGATGCTAGAACGGAAGAAAATAAAAAGAAGGTTCAAGATGATAAAAACCAAATCGATCAGTTAATTCTCGAAATTAGAAATACCGATTTATACAAATCTTTAGACCAAAAGAATCTACAGAAGATTGAGAACAAGATAAAAGAAAAAGACTACCTCATGAAGTTTAAAAATGGGCAAGTAGTTTATTTGAGCTGGGCAAATATGCTCGAAGTTTTTCAAGTAGCAAAACCAGGACTTTTTGAAAATACCTACACATACCTTTCTTTGTATGCCCATCCTTCAAATGTTTCCGTTTTTCAATTTGGAGAAATGTTCTCAGATAAGAACACTGGATCTCTCGGAATGACAAAATTAGGTTTAGTGTACTTCTTTAATTTCCTGAGCTTCTTTGCGTCTGACTTCGTGCATGTATTTGAATATACAAAAAGAACCTTCGACGAACTTCCAATACTTGATCAAATACTCATTGATTTTCCTAACAAAATGTTTCGGGGAGACGATTATACAATCAACGAGTCTTGGAAAAAACTTGGGTAAGTTTCTAATGAGTTATCTGAGTAATAATGCTGTAATTTTTGGGAGAAACTATTGCTGCTAATTGTTGTATTGGCGTAAGAGGTTCGTCCAGACATATTACTTATTGAAAGCTCAATAAGGCCTTAAAAAAACAGCCTTAAATATCCTAATAGA